>DASUFG010000524.1:0-2294 GCA_036274715.1 Agriterribacter sp. | reverse complement strand
ACAATCTTTTTAAAAGGACAATGGCACGTTAATCTTAATGCTGAAATTTCTTCCCATATTAAATACGCCCACCCGGCCGGTAACATTATTTACATCGGTATATTTTAACCTGCTCAAGTGATTTTGGTAAGCCATATTGGTAAGGTTATTACCTGTTACATAAAGCGAAAAAAGTATTTTTTTATGATTCTTGATATCTGCCCCTATAAAAGCATTTAATAAAGAATAGCCTTTTGTAGTGGTTTCGGTGTTATAAGCAGTAAAAGCCTTGTTTTGGCTGAAAGTATTATCCAACTCTGCTGTAATGGAAAGATTGCTGACCCTTTTTCCCTTCTTTACAAATTCTCCTTTTAATTGTGTAATCAGCCGCGCGGCAGGTATAAAGGGAATATTGTTTACGCCTTCTATAGGCTGGTCAAACTTGCCTCTAACATAAGAGAATATATTTTCAAAATGCAACCAGTCTAATGGGTGAGGGTGTATGTCCAAACTCATCTCCGCGCCGTACAGCAAAGCCTTTGCCTGGTCAAAGGTAAAGGCCGTAATATCATCGCCATCCACATTCACCAATGAGTCGCCGCCATTAACACCGGAAAGTTTCCTGTAAAAAATAAAGTGATCAATTTCGTTAATAAACCCTGTGGCGCTTAAGGAAAGATGGGTGGTATTTACTTCAACGCCGAGGTCCGATTGCAGGCTGGTTTCCGATTGTAAATTTTGATTACCGTACTCGTAGCGGTTAGTGCCTTCGTGTGTACCGTTGGAGGCGAGTTCTGCGATACCCGGCGCCCTGAATCCCCTGGCAATATTAAATTTTAAAGTAGTTGTCTTTGCGGCTTCGTAACTGATTCCCGCACTTCCTGAAATATTCCTGAATGATTTAGTAAAGGCTTCGAATTTTATTTCATTATCCTGCAGCGCTTTTTTTGAATCAACAGTTCTGCTATCAAATCTTAGCCCGCCGCTAATAGTAAAACGATCGTAGTTTTTTTGAGTATACACAAAAACCCCTGCGTCAAATAAATGATATTCGGGTATTAACACTTCCTCAGCCTTATTTTCATTGCTTTGCAGCATACCGTTTAGCCCAACAACGGTTTTCCATTCGCTGCTAAAAGGTATATGGTATTGCGCGGTATAGGTAATGGTGTTGAGGTTAAAATACAGGTTGGGTGTATTGGCATTAAAAACATCGGCGTATTCCTTTCTTTTGTTGTTTTGAAAGCCGATGTTTAAGGAAATTTTCCCATCACCCACATTAAACCGGTTATCGGCTGCCACTTTAAAGTGCTGAACACGTTGCCGTGGAAGATCGGGGTGTATACCCGAAAAATCACTCCCTTCCGCTATTTTTGTTTCGGCCGTTCCATTGTTATTCACTTCATGTATGAACTGCCCGGTCAGATCATCACGATCGCCTTCAATAAGCCCAGGCTCCTGGTTAAAGCTGCTCACAATAATATGGCTATAACCCCAGCTTCCGTTGTACCCAATATATCCTCCCAGGTTTTTTTCATTGTATTTTGAGTTGAATACATACCCGTCATATTTGTTTTTATAATCCTGCGCCCCTTTAAACGATCCATAAGCATTCCAATTCAGTCCATTTTTATTGCCCGATATGTTGGCGCCAAAGCCCGTGAACTTGTTGTTTGTTTGATAGTTTGCAATGATATTACCTTTTATGGTTCCCTCCGGGGCAGGCGTATTGGTTAGTATGTTGATCACTCCCGCCATGGCATCGCTGCCATAAATAATAGAGGCAGGTCCCTTCAATATTTCCACCTTGTTTACACTGTATTCATCTATTTCAATGCCGTGTTCATCCCCCCACTGCTGCCCTTCCTGGCGTATACCATCATTCAAAACCACTACCCGGTTGTACCCCAACCCCCTGATAACCGGTTTTGAGATGGATGGTCCCGTGGAGACCTGTGCCACACCAGGGTTTTTGCTCAAGGCATCAATCAGGTTGGTAGCAGCTACTTCGTTGAGCTCTTTTTTGCTCATGATGGTTACCGGCGTTGGCGTTCTTTTAATTTTTGTGGCAGTGGAAACGCCCGTTACGGTTACCCCCTCATTTTCAAGAATGGAGGGAACGAGCGCAAAATTTTTCTGGAGGTCGCCTGTAAGCGTTACCTGTTCTGTAATGCTCGCATATCCAATGGAAGAAACCTCTATAAGATAAGTTCCCGCGGCAATATTCTTAATACTGTAAAAGCCGCCCTCATTGGTGATGGCTCCTGTTTTGGCATCCGCAAAATATATACTTACTCCTGCAATGGCTTCGCCGG
>DASUFG010000523.1:0-7406 GCA_036274715.1 Agriterribacter sp. | reverse complement strand
GATCTTTCTACTGTAAAAAAAGCCACCCTCCCGATGATGGCAGCATTAGGAGGCATGTTGGTTCCGGCGTTGATTTACATTGCATTTAATAATAATTTGCCCACCGATCGGGGCTGGGGAATTCCAATGGCAACAGATATTGCTTTTGCTTTGGCATTGTTGTCACTTGCCGGAAAACATATTCCGGGCTCCGTAAAAGTCTTTCTGTCGGCGCTTGCGGTAACCGATGATCTCGGTGCGGTATTGGTCATTGCCTTTTTTTACACGTCCCATATTGCTATTGCGCCACTCATTATTGCCGCTGGCTTACTGTTGTTTCTTGGTATTGGTAATATGCTGGGTGTTCGAAGCATTTTGTTTTACCTGATCATTGGTTTAGGGGTGTGGCTTTGTTTCCTGTTATCGGGTGTACATGCCACGATAGCTGGGGTGCTGGTGGCTTTTATGATTCCTGCAAGGACCAAGATCGATGAAAAAGAGTACGTTTCCAAAATGAGGAAGTATACAGATGATTTTGAAAAGGCTAACCCACAGGCAGGCGACTTAACCACCGCGGAACAGCATGCCACCATTGAAAAAATAAAACAAATATGCCTTGATGCCGAAACGCCACTCCAAAAAGTGGAATATGGTTTGCATCCATGGGTGGCCTTTGTTATTATGCCGCTATTTGCCCTGGCAAATGCGGGTATGCATATCGGGAGCGATTTTATTTCATCCCTGATTAATCCATTGAGCCTTGGCGTTGCAGGTGGACTCCTTATCGGTAAATTTGTCGGCGTGCTCTTATTCACCTGGCTGATGGTAAAGTTTAAATTATCGGCCCTCCCTGAAAATGCGCGGTGGACACATATTGCAGGTGTGGCCATATTGGCGGGTGTAGGTTTTACCATGTCGTTGTTTATAACGGCCCTGGCTTTTAAGGACGAGAACATGGTAAACCAGGCCAAGTATGGAATTTTAGCGGCGTCGTTTATAGCGGGTTTGGTTGGGCTTATTATGTTGAGGAGCTCGGGGAAGAATGAAGAAGCGCCATAGTCCAGGGGAGATTATGGATTCCGTAAAAAAGAATTGGGAGTTTACCGGAGCTGGTCCACCGCAATTCCGAAAAAGAGTAAATCTTTCAGCATGCTTTATGTAGTGAACCGGTTAATAGAGAAAAGCCAAAAAAACAGAATAATCCGGCGAATAATTTCTTTTTGTTGCGATTAATCGCAATAGCATGTTGTATATGCGCAAGCAGGGCAAAAGGAGAACGGCAATGTTTTCATTAAAGCGCCATAACAAAAAATCATAGGCTTTCTTGCCGGTAGCTAATGGAAACCATTGGTTGCTGGGTTAAAGGAGCTTATTCCGGCTTACCGCTTTCGCTGAATTTTTTATTGGCTGCGCTGGCCTTTTCAAAATCAAGCACTACCCCATTAATACAATACCTCAATCCTGTTGGCGGTGGGCCATCCTCAAAAACATGTCCTAAATGGGCCTTACAACGGCCACAGGTTACTTCAGTTCTTTCCATGCCCGCGGTATTGTCGGGCGTATAAATAATACTTCCTTTAGTCACGGGTTCATAAAAACTCGGCCATCCGCACCCGCTTTCAAATTTAGTATCACTTCTGAACAAAGGATTTCCACAGGCGGCACAATAATAGGTTCCCACCTCATCAAATTTTTCATATTTGCTGGTCCAGGGACGCTCCGTTCCTCTCATCCGGGCAATATAGTATACATCGTCCGGTAAAACCTTCTTCCATTCTTCGTCACTAAGTGTAACTTTTGAAGTATCTGTGTGGGAATACACTTTGTTTTTATTATCTGTGGTATTCATATGCGTTGTTGTTTTTTTTTTGAGGAGGTTGAGAAAAACTGCATTCACAAAAGACCAGGGGAATCAATAAGAATACTGCAATCGATTTTAAACACATAACCTGCTATTTTTGAATGTAAGCAAAATTACTAAACATTTACAGGTATATACGATGGACACAAAAAGCGGGTTTGTTAAAAAAATCGCTGTCTTATTAGACATTTATTGCAATTGTTAAGAGGTTTTTAAAGCGCATCCTTTATATTTGTTCCTCACCCAAGGTTTGTAAGTACATGTTTAATCTGATTTTGTTCGGTCCTCCCGGAAGCGGGAAAGGCACCCAATCTGAGAAATTGATAGCCCGGTATGGTTTAAAGCATCTATCAACAGGCGATTTGTTGCGTAGCGAAATAATCAACGAAACACCACTGGGAATAGAGGCAAAAAATTTCATGGACAAGGGCCAATTGGTTCCCGATGAGGTGGTCATTGGCATGATCAGTTCGGCGTTGGAAACGAATCCAGCAGCCAAAGGTTTTTTGTTTGATGGGTTTCCCCGCACCGAGGCACAGGCAGAGGCTTTAGACAAACTACTTAAACTCAAAAAAACAGGCATTCACCTGATGCTGGCATTAGAGGTGAGAGAAGAAGAATTGGTATCACGTTTACTGAATAGGGGCAAAACTTCGGGACGCAGTGATGACGTCAATGAAAACATCATCCGTTCGCGGATAGCGGAATACAATAGCAAAACTTCGGCGGTAGCCGAGTATTACAGAAAATTCGATAAAGTAAAACAGGTAAAAGGAGAAGGTACGATAGATGAAATATTTGCTGAGCTATGTACCCAGATAGATAAAAAGAAAGGATAAAATCGAAAACTGCTATATACATTTATCGTCATTGCCCGTACCACTAAACGGATGGTATTATAGCAACCTATTCTAACACCTTTTTGGCCGTTTCAATACTGTTAAGGATGCTGGTATTTACAGCTTCTATTTTCTCTTTCTCTCTATGGTAGTACTTCACTTTTTCTACCTCGGTATTCCCCGCCTTATCGGGATCGAAGGACTGCATCCAATCGTTCATCCCCTGTTCTGCCTCATTAAGCGCCTGCAACGCCGAATCCAGCGCTGGTGCAAAGTCTGTTCCCTTTACGTTTGAAGTACGAAGCGAATCTGTTTTTTGAATTATTGCTTTTTGGTAGCGAACAATTTCCCCCATTTTTCCCATTCCCAGGTCATGCCCTGCCATGGTTTCTTTGTATAGGCTGTCTGACCGGGTTTTAGGCACAGATGAATTATTCTGTTGATCGTGGCTGCCCGCTGAATGATTACTATTACAGGAAACAATAATGCCCGAAGCGATAAGTATAGAGAATATTTTAAGCATAAAGAAAAAATGGTTTATCAATATAGCGTAAAGGTAAAGTGTAAATCATTGCTTTGAATAGCTTGAACATATAGACAAGTAACTAACGGATTTTGATACCTTTTCCGGCGTTTTTGGGGGAGGGAGATGAAGCCAGGTTTTGAAAATTTGACCCGTAGACATGTATTACGCTGCTTTAATTTTAGTATTTTGTGGAACAAATTTACCGGCTTCCGAAAGGAGGTTAAAAAAATAACGCATAGCCCTGCTGATGTTTTATTGGGTTTTTATTAAACGACCTAAATCAATCAATATATGATACATGAAATTCAGGAAGGGTATGTCAAAGTTGAACCCAAAAGTGGAATAACCACGATTGAGTTTTTTCACCCGCAAAGTAACGCCTTGCCTGCCGCTATACTGAATGAACTTACCCAGGAAATACACATCGCAGGATTAGACCCGGACACGAAAGTGATTGTGCTGCGTTCTGCAGGAGACGGTGCATTTTGTGCAGGAGCTTCTTTAACAGAGCTTATGGCCATTGATACGGCTGAGAAAGGTAAAATTTTTTTTAGCGGGTTTGCCAATGTTATCAATGCGATGCGCAAATGTCCTAAGCTCATTATTGCCCGCATACATGGGAAATGTGTTGGCGGCGGAGTGGGGCTGGCGGCTGCGGCAGATTATGCAATAGCTTTAGAAACTGCTGACGTTAAATTGAGTGAATTATCGATAGGCATTGGACCTTTTGTAGTTGGACCTGCAATAGAACGAAAATTGGGATTATCGGCTTTCAGTCACTTAGCAATCGATGCCACTATGTGGCGCCCGGCGCCTTGGGCGCGGCGTAAGGGTTTGTTTGCCGAACTTCATCCCAATGCCGAAAATATGGATGAATCCATCCAGCGTTTGGCCAATGAACTGGCACGATCAAGTGCCGAAGCCATTGCCGAGATGAAAAAGATGTTCTGGAAGGGGACGGAAGACTGGGATACTTTATTAAGCAACCGTGCTGCCGTCAGTGGAAAGCTGGTCGTGAGCACGCATACCAAGGCTGCCCTGGAAAAATTGAAAACGAGAGTATAGCAAAAGTCTTATCATACAAACATATTCAGCAACATTACCCCTGCCAGGCCAACGATGGCAACAATCGTTTCCATAAGCGACCATGAACGGATGGTGTCTTTTACACTCAGGTTAAAGTATTCCTTAAACAGCCAGAAGCCGCCGTCATTTACATGCGAAAACATGAGGCTGCCTGCTCCAATGGATAAAACCATCAGGTTGGGATTTACACCGCTTTGCATTGCCATTGGCGCTACAATGCCAGCAGTAGTTAATCCGGCAACGGTAGCCGAACCAATACAGACCCGGATGATTGCTGCAATGATCCATGCCAGCAGTAAGGGATGTAAAGGCCACTGATGCAAGGCCTGCGCAATATCATTACTTATACCACTTACCGTAAGTACTTCCTTAAAAGCCCCCGCGCCGGCTATGATCAATAATATCATAGCAACATCCTTTACTGCGCTTTCGTACACAGTCATTATTTTTTTCATGGGCATTCCGGTGGATACGCCGAGCGAAAAAGTGGCAACACAGAGGGCAATCAGCATAACAATCATGGCGTTACCAAAAAATGCCGATAAGTTTTGCACGAATACCGAAGCCGGAAAAAAACGTGGTAAAATGGTAGTACCAATCAGGAGTGCCACTGGTAACAAAGAAGAAAAAAGGCTATTGGAGAGGCCGGGCAATTTATCGGCCGGGAGCGTTACTGGCGCAAAAGTTTGTAAAGGAACAGAAACGATTTTTTTTAATGTTTTAGAATACAAAGGCCCCGCAATAATGATGGCAGGAATCGCTACCGTCAGTCCGTACACCAAAGTTAGTCCCATATTTGCATTAAACTGCTCAACGAGGGCCGCAGGAGCGGGATGTGGCGGAAGATACCCGTGAGTAACCGATAAAGAGGCTAACATGGGTAACCCGACATATACGGCGGGAAGTTTGTATTGATAGGCCACGGAAAAGATGAGCGGTACCATTAATACAAATCCCACATTATAAAACAGTGGGATGCCAATTACAAAACCGGTAATCATCAATGCCCACTGAATATATTTTACACCGAATACTTTCATCAGCGAAGTAGCAATTTGTTGGGCAGCTCCGCTTTCGGCTACTAATTTTCCAAGCATTGCGCCCATCATGATCACCCCGGCCAATGCCCCCAAAGTATCGCCCATTCCGTCTTCAACAGCAGTCGCCAATTTGCTTATTGGAATACCCAGCAGCCACCCTGCCAGCAGCGACACAATCAAAAAGGCCAAAAATGCATTGGTTTTGCCCCAGGTAATAAGCAATACGAGAAGAAAGATGCAACCTGCAATAATAAGAAAATCCATATGGTAAAACTGATTGGATGTGGAATAACATTCGTTTCATCGCCTTTTGCTGCAGAATCGTTATAGTTTGCTAATATAAGAAATGGAAAGAAGTATAGTGCCCTTATGCAGTAATATAATGTAGTGTTTGAACGAGGAGGGCTAGATAATCGTTTGATGTAGGCAACACGACAAACCGACGGAATGGGGTCACCAGTTGTTCATATGTTCGGGAACAATGCGTTCAATATTTCCCGTTTCAATTTTGTTGGTTTCCCAGTCCGGGTCATATTTTACAAACCAGGAAAGCCAAAGACTGCGCGACATGCGCATAAATATGGGTTGCAAAACAATAAGCAAAAAAGCATTGGTGATACCCCACCAAAGTAAACGGAAATCTCCTTCCTGCACAGAAAACCCAATTAATAACCACCAGGCAACAAATGTAAATACGCTAAAGGATACCGTGAGCGCATAGCTTACATAAGCCGTACCATAATAAAATCCTACTTCAATTTCAGTGGGTTGACCACAAAGCGGACAAGCTGCATGCATTTTAAGACTTGAACCTAACTTGTAGGGGTTGCCGTTTTGAAAAATTTTACCCCTTCGGCATCGGGGGCAACGATTGTCCAACACAGAAAACAAGTAACCTGGTTTTTTTTCTTTTACGCTCATGCCGGGATTTTTGCAAAGGTCATTATTCTAATTTAAATCGCTGTAATAAAAAAGCTAAAATGAATAACTAAGTCTTTGATATATGAAACCAATCAGAATATCTCCATTATGGTTTCCATTTGCATGCTCCGCGAGCCCTTTACCAGGTAGGTGCTGTCGTCCAACCGGTTTTTCATGAGCCAGTCTTTAGCTTCCGCGACATTATTGAAGAACCTGAATGGATGCCTGGTATGGGCGAAATCACCCCCAACCAGGATCACCTCTTTCCATAAATGATGTGTTATCAGCTCGATAAGATCTTCATGTTCTTTTACACTTTCATTTCCCAGTTCCATCATTGCGCCTAATACAAGAATTTTATTGTGGTCCCGTGCCCTGGAAAAATTTTCTATTGCCGCTTTCATGCTGCTTGGATTGGCATTGTAGGCATCCAGTATGATGGTATTGCTGCCTTTTTTTATCAGTTGTGACCTGCTGTTCGAAGGATGGTAGTTTTCAATGGATGCCTTAATCTTTTGATCAGGAACATTGAAATATTTGCCTATAGCCACGGCCGCCAGGATATTTGGAAGGTTGTAATCTCCCGCAAGATTGGAGCAGATAAGTGCCTTTTCTCCGTTTTTTATTAAATCCACTTCGAGCAGCGGCTCCGACCTGTGAATGTCGCCGGTGACATTGGCACCGGAAGTTCCATAGGTGAAAACATGGGGTATGCCTTTACTCATTTCTCTCAGGTAATCGTAATCCCACATCACGAACGCGGTCCCGTCGTGCAATCGTAGATAATCATACAATTCACCTTTGCCTCTTCTCACGCCTTCTATACTTCCAAAACCCTCAAGGTGAGCTTTGCCGCAATTGGTGATAATGCCATGCGTAGGTTCGGTATACGCGCAATAGCCTTCAATTTCTTTCAGGTGATTGGCTCCCATCTCAATTACCGCCATCTCAGCACCAGGCCTAATACTTAGCAGGGTGAGCGGGATGCCGATATGATTGTTCAGGTTTCCCTGGGTAGTATATGTTTTATACGTGGAAGATAGTACGGCATGTACGAGTTCCTTAGTGGTGGTTTTGCCATTGCTTCCCGTAATGGCTATGAAAGGAATGGAAAACTGCGCACGATGGTATCCAGCTAGTTGCTGCAACGTGGT
>DASUFG010000522.1:0-16602 GCA_036274715.1 Agriterribacter sp. | reverse complement strand
TATATGCGGATAAAATGTCGCCCAAAGAGTTCATAGAAAATGTGAAACGGAGAGAAATTTATGACCCAACCTTAAGTTTCCAGTTGTCAAATGATTTCCAGGTAAAACTGGTCAGTAATAATTATTTACCCGAGGACAAAGAGTCCATGGGTTATGCCACCTTACTGGTATGGCATAATATTTACTACGAACTGGAACAAAGCCCGTTGCTGTCTACAAAGCCTACTGTACGTATTGGCTGCATTCAATGGCAGGTGAGACCCTACAGTAAAATGGAAGACCTGCTGCAAAGCGTTGAATATTTTGTAGATGCGGTCAGCGACTATGAGTCCGATTTTATTTTATTTCCGGAGCTTTTCAATACCCCGTTGATGGGTACATTCAACAATTTGTCTGCGGTGCAGGCAATCAGGGAGTTGGCAGGCTTTACGCCCAAATTAGCAGAGGAGTTTTCGAGGCTCGCTATCTCCTACAACGTAAATATCATCGGCGGCAGCATGCCAATGATTGAGAATGACAAGCTCTATAACACCGCTTATTTTTTTCACCGGAATGGTAAAATAGACTATTCGCATAAAATCCATATCACTCCTTCTGAAGAATACGAATGGGCAATGGTAGGCGGCGACAAAGTGGCGGTAATAGAAACTGATGTGGCAAAAATCGGCATCCTCATTTGTTATGATGTGGAGTTTCCGGAGTTGGGACGCATTCTGGCGGACCAGGGCATGCAAATATTGTTTGTGCCCTTTTTAACCGATACACAAAATGCCTACAACCGGGTGCGTTTTTGCGCCCAGGCAAGGGCGGTTGAAAATGAATGCTTTGTTGCTATCGCGGGTAATGTGGGTAACCTGCCTAAAATTACCAATATGGACCTGCAATTTGCGCAGGCCGCTGTACTCACTCCATCCGACTTCGCTTTCCCGGTTAATGGAATTAAAGCTGAAGCAACACCTAATACGGAAATGATCATTATATCTGATGTAGACCTGCATACGTTGAAAGCATTGCATAATAATGGAAGTGTACAAAATTTAAAAGACCGGAGGCACGATTTGTACGAAGTAGTGTTGAAAAAAAAGCTATTGTAAAAGGAACTTATTTTTCCCAGCCGATTTTTCAATCTCGCTAACTTTGGAATTTGTTGTGAATTGCAGTTGCCTAAAAACCGAACATATGTTTAAAACTATTATTCCGGTATTTTTCATGGTTTTAATGGCTTTGGGTTGTAGCGGTAAATCTGTTATGGCGGATAATGATATCGATACGTTGAAAAGCGAAGTAGCCATTTGGCTTACAGATCCTGATGCAGCTATACTTTTTAAGGAGCAGGGAATACGCCCGGTATTCAGCAATGCCACAAATAATTACCCTTCTATTGAAGTGAACGAACAGGAGACTTTTCAAACCATCGATGGGTTCGGCTACACGTTAACGGGAGGCAGTGCTACCCATCTGCACAATATGAGCGCTGTAAACCGGGCACAAATATTAAACGAGTTATTTGCTACAGACGGAAATAATATAGGTGTCAGCTATCTGCGTGTGAGTATTGGGGCATCTGATTTAGACGACCGTGTATTTTCTTACGATGATTTGCCGCCTGGCCAAACAGATGAACAAATGACGCAATTCAGCATTGCGCCCGATATGGAACATCTTATTCCGGTGCTGAAAGAAATTTTGGCTATAAACCCCGGCATCAAAATTTTAGGTTCACCCTGGTCGCCGCCTGTTTGGATGAAGACAAATCAAAACTCCAAAGGTGGGAGTTTGAAACCGGAATACTATGATGCGTACGCAAGATATTTTGTTAAGTATATTGAAGCCATGAAGGCTGAAGGTATTGTCATAGACGCAGTTACCGTTCAAAACGAGCCCCTACATCCAGGCAACAATCCAAGCCTGCTGATGCCGGCGGAGCAACAGGCTGATTTTATCAAGCAAAGTTTGGGTCCTGCATTTGAAGCAGCCAATATTAATACAAAGATTATTGTGTACGATCACAATGCCGATCGCCCCGATTATCCCATTGCGGTGTATAATAATACAAATGCGGCAAAATATGTTGATGGCGCAGCCTTTCATTTATATGCCGGCGACATCAGTGCGTTAAGCCAGGTGCACATGGCTTATCCCGACAAGAATCTTTATTTTACTGAGCAATGGATTGGGGCGCCAGGCAGTTTAAAAAGTGATATAGGCTGGCACATAAAAAATGTAATTATAGGAGCAATGCGCAACTGGTGCCGGGTAGCACTTGAATGGAACCTCGCCGCAAACTCGAGCCTGGAACCACATACACCTGGAGGTTGCACCCAGTGTTTGGGTGCGCTTACTATCGACGGTAATAATGTCAAGCGAAATCCTGCTTATTATGTTGTCGCCCATGCCGCTAAGTTTGTTCGGCCCGGATCTGTTCGTGTCGCTTCTAATATTCTTCCCGCATTGCCCAACGCGGCCTTTAAAACTCCCGATGGCAAAAAAGTGCTGATTGTATTAAACGAAAGCAACATTCTTCAAAATTTCAATATTAAGTACAACGCTAAGTGGGTATCGTATGAGTTAGAGCCCGGGTCTGCGGCAACTTTTGTTTGGTAAATGGATGCTGAAACATGCTATTTTTCACCGAGCACGCGACCTATAAGATCCTTTTCGCATCGCTCAAATCCTTCTTTAGCAATACGATCCCGGGTTGTTTACCTTTTTCAAAGGATCCTAAATGATTATCCCAATGCAATGCTTTAGCTCCGTTAATAGTAGCCCATTGGAGTAAAGTGTGTAAAGGAATATGTGGAAAGTGTTGATGGATAGTTGCCATTTCACTGATGATGTGCAATTGCCAGTTGCTGCCGTAGCTGTCTGTTCCTAAAACGATAGTACAACCGTGTTTTAAAAAAAGATCAACAGCCGGCAATTTTTTTTCAATATACAGGTTCGCGTTTGCACATAAGCAGTATACCAATTGTAATCCGTTTTTTGCTGCATATTCGTTAGCAAATACTATATCTTCTTCAGGCATATAAGTATTGTGAACGAGTATAATGGTTTGCCCGTTATTAAAATAAGGCAACCAGGTTTGTACACTGCTTTTTTGTGATACCGGCAATGGCATTGTTTTGCGGCCAATGCCTTGATAAAAGGATAAAAAGGGGCCTGTGCCGTGCACAAATAATTCATCTTCACCTGCGCTTTCCTGGTTATGGATAGTAATTGTTTTCCCTTTTGTGTTTTTATTGATGAGGGAAAAAGTTAGTGGGGACACACTGTAAATGGCGTGAGGTGATAAGGCTGTATGAGAAGGATAAGGAATGTGACTTTTAAACGCATCTTCCATTTTTTTAAAAACAGCTATTTTTTCTTCTGCTTTACTGTCGTCAAGATTGGTTATTTCCAGGAAATTAGTCCAACGTAACTGGCTCCTGCCTTTTTGGCCAATGGAATATGGATAGTTACAGATATCGCCCACAGCATTGATGCCATTCTCAAACATTTCCCTGTCTGCCAGGTACATGTGTTTTTCTCTTTCATCTATGCTGATTGGTGATGCTTTCATTACATCGGCAATAAAATGAGTGAGTCCGCCACCGGGAGCGATCATATTGCGCATGTGGCTTAATTCCAGGTGGCAATGGCAATTGATATGTCCTGGCATGAGGATGCCATTTAATTTTTGAATATCTTCACCCGTTTCGCTGGTGATAATATCCATGATGGTTCCTTTTTCATCGGCAACAAGCGTATGGCCGTTGTCGAGAAGCTGGTGACCCGTAAACAATTGATCTGCCTGAAATTTGCAATACGCCATAGCTGAATTAACTTTGCTGCCCGAAAGCCAAAAGAATTACCTGGACTGATGCAAGTGATCCGCCGTGACGAACATTAGCAACAGAAGTAAAAAAAAGACCTGGAATGCGGGCACAACAAAAATAAAAGAAAAATAGCCGCACTGAATGCGGGAAACAAATACCGATGTTAGATAAATTAGAAGCAATAAAGGCGAGATTCGACCAGTTGGGTGTGGCATTAACCAACCCCGAGATCGTAAATGACAATAAAAAATTTACGGTTACCAGCAGGGAATATCGAAGTTTGGAGAAAATTGTAAGGGCCCATGATGCATACAAAAAACTGCTCGATAACATTGAATTTAATACGGAAGTGCTAAACGGCGATGATGCGGAAATGCGGGATTTGGCAAAGGCAGAACTACCTGGAATGGAAGAGCAAAAAGAAGAAATGGAGGCCGATATCCGGCAAATGCTGATTCCTAAAGATCCACAGGATGAAAAAAACGCCATTATTGAGATACGCGCCGGCACCGGTGGCGATGAAGCTTCTCTATTTGCGGGCGACCTTTTGCGCATGTATCTGCGCTATTGTGAACGGAAAGGCTGGAAAACAACTATTTTGACTGAAAGCGAAGGTACCGTAGGTGGATATAAAGAGGTAGAACTGGAAGTAACCGGCGAAGATGTATATGGGGTATTAAAGTTTGAGAGTGGAGTTCACCGCGTACAACGGGTTCCACATACCGAGGCGAGCGGGCGCGTACATACCAGCGCCGCCACGGTAGCGGTAATGCCAGAAGCGGAGGAAGTTGATTTTGAGTTGCGGGAAAGTGATGTGAAAATGGAAACCGCCCGAAGCGGTGGCGCTGGCGGGCAAAATGTAAACAAGGTTGAAACCAAGGTAATGCTAACGCATATCCCTACCGGAACTGTGGTAATTTGTCAAACAGAACGTTCCCAATTGGGCAACCGCGAAAAAGCGATGCAGATGATGCGTACCCGTTTATATGAAGAACAAGTGCGCAAACAGGAGGAAGAAATTTCAAGGCACCGCAAAAGCCTGGTAAGTACGGGCGACAGGTCAGCAAAAATCAGGACCTATAACTATCCCCAGGGAAGGGTAACCGATCATCGGATAGGTCTTACAGTATACAACCTCGATGACGTAATGAATGGCGCATTACAGGAGTTTATTGACGCGCTTCAATTTGCCGAAAATGCCGAGAAGCTTACACACGAGAGTATCTAAACCGTTGTTTTAGATAAAAGTATTGATACATTTCATTTGGCGAAAAGAGTTTACAAATGATATTTTCTCTTTATATTGACTGTTTTTTGTTTTATTCTTAATTATTTTGTGCGCTCATAAAAGATAGGAAATGAAAATATTAATAACCGGTACGGCAGGATTTATCGGATTTCACCTTGCCAATTATCTCATAAAGAGGGGTGATGAAGTAGTAGGATTGGACAGCGTCAATGATTATTACGATGTTAATTTGAAATATAGCAGATTGGAAACTGCAGGTATCCAAAAGGGTGATATTGAGTACAATAAGTTGGTTCCCAGCACCAGGCATGCGAATTACCATTTTATACAACTCCAGTTAGAAGATAAGGAAAACATGGAGAAACTGTTCGCGGCCCAACAATTTGATAACGTGTGCAACCTTGCTGCGCAGGCTGGGGTAAGGTACAGTCTTACCAATCCCGATGTTTATATCAGTAGCAATATTGTAGGATTTCTTAATATATTAGAATGTTGCCGACACAATAAAGTAAAGCACCTGGCTTATGCCAGCAGTTCAAGCGTATATGGACTCAATGGCAAATCACCATTTGCTACAGACGACAATGTAGACCACCCTGTTTCATTGTATGCGGCCAGCAAAAAAAGCAATGAACTGATGGCACATACCTATAGCCACCTGTTTAAAGTGCCCACTACAGGGCTTCGTTTTTTTACCGTGTATGGGCCATGGGGCAGGCCGGACATGGCTTTGTTTCTTTTCACTAAAGCTATTTTGGAGAATAAGCCCATCCAGGTGTTTAACAACGGTAATATGATCCGGGACTTTACCTATATAGCCGATATTGTAGAAGGTGTGGTAAGAGTGATTGACAATCCCCCGGTAAGCAATGAGTCATGGGATGCCGTTCACCCTGATCCATCAACCTCTTCAGCTCCCTATAAAGTATATAATATTGGCAACAATAGCCCGGTACGACTGATGGATTTTATCGAAGCTATTGAATCATCATTGGGCAAAAAGGCCGAAAAGCAAATGATGCCCATGCAACCGGGAGACGTGGCTGCAACCTGTGCGGATGTGCAGGACCTTGTGCGCAACCTGCACTACAAGCCTGATACTAAAGTGAAAGATGGGGTAAATCATTTCATTGAATGGTATACGGAATATTATAAATAGCGTGCTCCATTACCATCAGTGCCTGCTTTCCGGTAAAAAGCTTCATTTTTTACTGTTAATGGCCGCGCTGCAAAAAAATTTTGCGCTTTATACGAATACACTAACTTTGCCGCAGGAAAAGAACGACAGAAGGGAACGGATTCGTTCCCTTCTTCATTTGTCAGACTATGAATAACGAGGCAACAAATGCGGTTATAGAACAAATGGTATCTGCATTGCTGAGCGATAATCCTGATTATTTTTTGGTGGAAATAAAAATACTCCCCCCTAATAATATAAAGGTGTTCCTGGATGCAGACGGCGGCGTGTCTATTGATAAATGTGTAAAATATAATCGCGCGCTGTACAAGCAGATAGAAGAAAGTGGACTGTTCCCCAACGGCGATTTTTCCCTGGAAGTTTCTTCTCCCGGGCTTGACGAGCCTTTAAAAATGAAACGCCAGTACGTGAAAAACACGGGGAGGCAGGTGGAAGTGATTTTGCACGATGGTACCAAACTGGAGGGTAAATTGATGACGGTAAATGATGGTGTAATACAGTTGGAAGAAGTAAAAGGTAAGAACAAGAAAAAAGAAATATTGGAACACACGATACATCTTGATAACATAAAAACAACTAAAATTAAAATTCAATTTTAACGATCCCTGCTGAATGAAGAGTATACCCTACTCTGATCGGTTCAAGGATAAAAAGCGGTAATATGGCAAGTATTAATCTTATTGAATCCTTTCAGGATTTTAAAGACGCGGAGAACATTGACCGGCCCACGATGATGAAAGTGCTGGAAGATGTATTTAAAACATTACTCCGTAAAAAATACGGTTCTGATGAAAACTTTGACGTAATTGTCAATACAGAGAAAGGAGACCTTGAAATTATCCATCGCCGAACGATAGTTGAAAACGGGCAGGTGGAGAATGCAGTGGCAGAAATAGCGTATAGCGATGCCATTAAGATTGAGCCGGACTTTGAGGTGGGCGAGGAGTTGTTCCAGGAAGTGGATATCCTTGATTTCGGACGTCGCGCAATCCTGGCGGCCAAACAAACGCTTGCCAGCCGCATTAGCGACCTGAAGAAAAACAGCTTGGTAAAAAAATATGCTGACCGTGTAGGTGAAATTATTAGTGCGGAGGTATACCAGGTATGGAAGAAAGAAGTATTGTTATTAGATGAAGATGGTAACGAATTGATCATACCTAAATCGGAACAGATACCTTCGGATTATTTTAAGAAGGGGGAGAATGTAAAAGCCGTAGTGAAAAAGGTAGAATTAAAAAATAATTCGCCTGTTATTATCCTATCACGAACACATCCCTCTTTCCTCGCTAAATTGCTTGAGATTGAGGTTCCGGAAATTTTTGACGGGTTGATTGTGATCCGCAAAATTGTACGCGAGCCGGGAGAAAGGGCAAAAGTAGCCGTAGAATCTTACGACGATCGCATAGACCCGGTAGGTGCGTGTGTGGGTATGAAAGGAAGCCGTATCCACGGCATTGTGCGCGAACTGAAAAACGAAAATATTGATGTTATTAACTGGACCAATAATATCCAGTTGTTGATTCAGCGGTCACTAACTCCGGCGAAAGTGAGTTTCATGGAGATTGATGCGGAAAGAAAACACGCCAGTGTATATCTCAAACCCGACCAGGTATCACTGGCTATCGGGCGTCGTGGAGTAAACATAAAACTGGCCTGCGAACTAACCGGGCATGAAATTGATGTATTCCGGGATGACGAAAATCAGACTGAAGAGTTTGACATTGATCTTGACGAATTTGCAGATGAAATTGATACATGGGTAATTGAAGAACTGAAACGCATTGGTTGCGATACTGCCCGCAGCGTACTTGATTTAACGGTAGAGGAATTAGAAAGAAGAACCGATCTTGAAAAAGAAACCATTGAGGATGTCAAAAAAGTGCTGGAAGAAGAGTTTCAAAAAGGATAAGGATTTTGCAGGCACGTATCGATAAGTTAATAAGAAAAGATAAAATCAAACAAATCCCGTAAGTAATCTGATCAAAAATGCAACGGGACAATAAAATATGGCTGAAATAAAACTACCACGCTTATTAGCAGCGGCCAAGGAATTTAATATCGGACAGGAAACGCTGATTGATTTCCTGATAGGGAAAGGTTTTGCCAAAGACGAACTGAAACCCACCAGCAAGCTAACTGAAGATATGTATTCCTCTCTTCAGCAGGAATTTTCGTCTGATAAGGCTGCTAAAGCTAAGAGCGATCAGATAGAGATACCCAAGGGAAATGTGATGGAGGCCCGCAAAAAGAAAGACGAGGAAGAAATTTTATTCAAGAAAGAAGGCAAGAAAAAGGCGGAAAAAGAAGCCGAGGTTGCAGCAGAAATTCATGTAACGCCGGCTCCTGAGCAGGAAGCACAACCTGCTCAAACTATTGAAACACACGAACCTGTATTGCCGAAGATCACCAAGATAGAGGCTCCTGAAATCGA
Source organism: Agriterribacter sp. (assembly GCA_036274715.1). Lineage (GTDB taxonomy): Bacteria > Bacteroidota > Bacteroidia > Chitinophagales > Chitinophagaceae > Agriterribacter. The sequence goes on along the minus strand of DASUFG010000522.1, from coordinate 7,909 downwards.
GGGTCCCAAAATATTAGACAAAATTGACCTGAGTGCCATTGATTCTTCCACACGACCAAAAAAGACTGTTAAAAAGAAAGAGGAGGAGAAAGAACCTGAAGAGACGATTCATGCAGAAAGTAACCCGGAAATGCCAGCACCTGAAGTAAGTCCTGAGGTGGCCGAGTCTCACGAACCGGCAACCGTAGAGTTGAACCAACCAGGTGAAGAAAAAGGAGAAGAAAGTACGATTGTGGAGAATATAAGAGCCGAAAAAATTGAAGGCCCACGGATTGTAGGAAAGATTACCCTGCCTTCCCACACCGAAGCCCGGCCCGTGGCCAAACCGCAGGAAGAAAAAAGGAAACGCAAGCGTATCCCGATTGAAAAAAAGGGAGACCAGGGCGCTCCCCACCAGGGCGGAGACCAAAACCGCCCACCCCAAAGAAGAGACGGTAACAGACCGCCTATTCAAAAGCAAGGCGATCGAAAGGATAACAGGGCACCCGGGCAGGGTAGCAATGCCGGGGCCGGTGGAAGATTCGGTCATGGCAGGGGCGCGGGACGCAGGGATAGTAAAGAAGTTAAAGAAATTGATGCAAAAGAAATACAGGATAAAATCCGGGAAACCCAGGCTAAATTAGCTGGTTCTTCAAGAGGTGGCGGCAAAAGCGCCAAGTCAAAAATGCGCCGGGCTCGCCGCGAAGAGGCGGAACACCTTGCAGGAGAAGCGCAGGAAGATAACAAATTGCAGGTAACTGAATTTGTAACAGTAAGTGAATTGGCAAACCTGATGGACGTAAACTTTGCTGAAATTATTGGCAAGTGTATGGGCTTGGGTATTATGGTGTCTATTAACCAGCGCCTTGATGCGGAAGTTATAGAACTGGTGGCAGGTGAATTTGGTTTTGAAGTGGAATTTATCGGCGTGGACGATGTAGAAGAGGAAGAGGAGGAAGAAGAAGAAGATCATACCGATGATCTTGAGCCGCGTGCGCCTGTTATTACAATCATGGGGCATGTTGACCATGGTAAAACTTCGTTGCTGGATTATGTGCGCAGTGCCAATGTTGTTGCAGGAGAAGCAGGGGGTATAACGCAGCATATAGGGGCCTACCAGGTAACTACCGCTTCAGGTAAAAAACTAACCTTCCTGGATACTCCGGGTCACGAGGCATTTACAGCCATGCGTGCACGCGGTGCTAAGGCGGCGGATGTGGCTATTATTGTAATTTCTGCGGATGACGCAGTGATGCCTCAAACGCGTGAAGCTATAAGCCACGCACAGGCTGCTAACCTACCCATGGTATTTGCCATTAATAAAATAGACAAAGACGGAGCCAATCCTGAAAAAATAAAAGAACAACTGGCGGGCATGAATATTTTGGTGGAAGACTGGGGCGGTAAATACCAAAGCCAGGAGATATCTGCCAAAAGCGGCTTGAATGTAGATTTGCTACTGGAAAAAATATTATTAGAGGCCGAACTGCTCGATCTTAAAGCTAATCCAAATCGCGAAGCCGTGGGTACCATTATTGAAGCCTCCCTGGATAAAGGGCGTGGTTTTGTGGCCACCATGCTCGTACAGAACGGAACATTGAGGCAGGGCGAGATTGTCGTAAGCGGACAATTTTATGGACGTGTAAAAGCAATGTTCAACGAACGCAATACACGCCTGGAACAAGCCGGTCCTTCGAGCCCGGTTCAAATATTGGGTTTAAATGGAGCGCCACAGGCCGGTGAAAAATTTAAGGTTTACCAGGACGAAAGTGAAGCTAAGGACACCGCTACCCGCAGAGCCCAAATTCTCAGGGAACAGGGCATTCGCGCCAAAAAGCACATTACGCTTGATGAGATTGGCAGGCGTTTGGCTTTGGGCAACTTTAAACAGCTGAACCTCATCATTAAAGGTGATGTGGACGGGTCGGTAGAAGCCTTGAGCGATTCCCTGCAAAAACTATCTACTGAAGAAATTGCAGTGGCAGTAGTACATAAAGCGGTTGGTGCCATCACCGAGAGTGATGTATTATTGGCCACCGCTTCAGACGCCATTATCGTGGGCTTTAACGTACGCCCTTCCATGCAGGCTTCTAAACTTGCTGAAACCGAAGGTGTTGAAATTAAAGCATATTCTATTATCTACAACGCAATTGAAGAAGTGAAAAGCGCTATGGAGGGTATGATGGAACCCACTATAAATGAAAAAATAATAGCAAATGTAGAAATAAGGGAAGTGTATAAATTCGATAAAGTAACGGTGGCCGGTTGCCAGGTGCTCGATGGTAAAATATTCCGTAATTCTAAAGTAAGGTTGATACGCGACGGAATTGTAATATATCCTACCGGTGAGGGACAAAGTGCGGAACTGGGATCGCTGAAACGATACAAAGATGATGTGAAAGAAGTGGCGAGTGGTATGGAATGCGGACTCACTATAAAGAATTATAACGACCTGAAAGCAGGAGACGTGGTGGAAGCTTTTGAAATTGAAGAAGTAAAAAGGAGCTTGTAAACCTTTGTTAAATAACGGTTGCTGGGTATACTTGCTGTAAAATGGCTTTTACTTTTGAAGGGTTTTGAAAAGGTTAATTATGAAACAATTCATATTTGTTGTAGGATTTTCAGTGATGAGTATTTTGGCGGCTGCTCAAACAGGGCAGGCTAAAAAAGTACTGGCAGATAAAATCATTGCGGTGATTGGCGATAAAATTGTGCTCAAATCCGATATTACCAATTATATAGAAGACGAAAAAAGGCAGGGCCACGAATTACCACCGGATGCAGGTTGCATGCTGCTTCAGCAAATGATGGTGCGGAAGGCCCTGATGTTGCAGGCACAAAAAGACTCGCTGCCTGTGAGCGATGAAGAAATTGAAGCGGAACTCGATCAACGTATCCGTTATTATATTGGCGCTTACGGAGGCAAAGATGCATTGGAACAAATTGCAGGTAAAAGTATCTACCAGATTAAAGAAGACAACCGTACTGCCATTAAGGAGCAGAAGTTGTCTGACGCCATGCAAAGATCTATCATCGCCAACGTAAGAATAACACCTAACGAGGTAAAGGATTATTTTGATAAAATACCCAAAGACAGTTTACGGTTTTACGAAACCGAATTGGAGATAAAACAGGTGGTATCTTACGCCAAAGCCAGCCGCGACCTGGAAAAATATGCACAGGACGAACTGGCGGAATATAAAAGACAAATAGAAAGCGGTACTACTTCATTTGAAAGGGTAGCCAAAATGTACAGTGATGACCCGGGCACAAAAGAGGCAGGCGGCCGTTTTGAATTTAACCGCAATGACAAGAACGTAGATGGCACCTTCTCTTCTACAGCATTTGCCCTGAAAGAAGGACAAATATCGAGGGTGGTAAAATCAAAATTCGGATATCACATTATTCAACTGGTAAGCAGAACCGGTGATGATGTGGTGGTACGTCATATCCTTAAAATACCACAAATCACCGATACTGAAGTAAATGAAGCCGTTGCAAAACTGGATACCATTAAGGCAAAACTGGTGGCAGGAACCATGACCTTTGGTGAAGCAGTAGATAAGTACAGTGAAGATGAGAACAGCAAGTTTACTGCGGGTTCAATAACCAACGCCCAGGGATCTCCCTATCTTACCATCCAGGATTTAGACAAATCACTTTTGCCGGTTTACAATAAATTAAAAGTGGGCGAATACTCCGACCCTGTTCCTTTTACCGACGAAAGAGGTAAGAAAGGCGCACGGATCATTTATATTCAAAGTAAATCGGAACCTCATCGCGAAAACCTTAAGGACGATTATGACCGTATTGCGCAGCGTGTAACCGAAGAGAAGAAGAGTGAAATGCTCAATAACTGGTTCCGGCAAAAAATGCCAAGCTATTATATTTCGGTTGACAAGGAGTTCAGCAGCTGTCCTGAAGTAAGTCAATGGCTGGCAACCACAGCTACAAACCTGAATTAGCCAACTATCGTTTATGCATAGATGGGCTCGGTTTTACCTGCCATTTTGTAGTAGTCGTCTGCATACGTTTCAGTGATCTTTTCCAGCACGTCTTCAACCTCCATTTGGGATTTAACTGTTACCAATTGCATCCTGAAATCTTTGATGTGTGGTAAGCCCTTCAGGTAATTGGCATAATGCCTTCTCATTTCCAGTATACCCAACACCGGGCCCTTCCATTCAACTGATTTACGGAGATGCGTGCGGCACACTTCTATCCTTTCCCCGAGTGTTGGGGGTGCCAGGAATTCCCCGGTTTGTACATAATGTTTTATTTCCCTGAATATCCAGGGATACCCGATAGCCGCGCGTCCGATCATAATCCCATCTACCCCAAATCTTCTCTTGTATTCCACCGCTTTTTGCGGACTGTCGATGTCGCCATTGCCAAATATGGGAATATATATGCGCGGATTGTTTTTTATTGCTGCAATCAAACTCCAGTCGGCATCACCTTTGTATAGCTGTGCGCGGGTACGCCCATGAACAGTAAGTGCCTTCACTCCCACATCCTGTAAACGCTCAGCTACTTCCTCTATATTTTTGGAATCATCGTCCCAGCCCAAACGGGTTTTTACCGTTACCGGTAAAGAAGTAGACCGAACAACGGCTTCGGTTAATCGCACCATCAGATCAATATCCTTCAAAACCGCCGCGCCGGCTCCTTTGCAAACCACTTTTTTTACCGGACAGCCAAAGTTAATATCAACGAGATCTGGTTGAACAGCGTCAATTATTTTAGCACTGAGCGACAGGGCTTCTTCATCGCCACCAAACATTTGTATACCAAACGGACGTTCAAATTCAGAGAAATCTAATTTTTGTTTGCTTTTGATGGCATCCCGTATCAATCCTTCACTACTGATAAACTCGCTATACATCAAATCGGCGCCATTTTGCTTACACACAAAACGGAACGGTGGATCACTCACATCTTCCATGGGGGCCAGAAGAAGTGGAAAATCAGGAAGTTGTATGGAGCCAATTTGTACCGCCATTGCACGAACTATCTTATCTTGCATAAGTGGAGATGATCCGGATCAGTTTTGATATAGGTGGCAAATCTTTACACAAAACTCAACGAATTGATTTTCAATGCATACTTGCCTGATCCTATTCCACCGCAAGCCGCAAATGTACACACTAATTTCATACCATTATGTACGACGCAGATTCTAAAGGAGTTTCCTATAACAATGCTTTTTTGATTCTTATCGGGCTATGGATTGGTGGCTTCATTGCCGGAGCCGTGTTGAGTATTGTGGTATGGGGACTGATGTCGGACAAGTCGTTATTGTCCATGCCCACGGAATTATTAAAGCCGGAAAACCTTAATGTGGTGAGAGTGATTCAGATAGTATCAACCGCAGTCACTTTTTTTTTGCCAGCCTATCTTACAGCGCTGATTATCAACCGCAAGCCGTCAAAATTTTTAGGTTTCAATACACGATTCAATTACAGGCAGTTGCTTCTGGCGCTGGGTATTATGTTTGCAGCGGCAATCACAGCAGCTGCATTGGCGGAACTGAATGAACTGATACCTATTCCCCAGGCAGCGTCCGATTATTTCAGAAAGCTGGAAGATAGCTACGGCGCGCAGGTGGAAGCAATAACCAATATCAAAACATTTGGCGATTATATTATTTCTGTATTCGTGATCGCCTTATTGCCAGCGGTATTTGAAGAGACTTTCTTTCGCGGCGGCATGCAAAACCTGCTCACCCGTATTTCAAAAAAGCCATGGGTATCTATTTTGATCACCAGTTTAATATTCAGTTTTATTCACCTTTCATATTATGGATTCATGGCGCGTGTATGCTTAGGCGTTGTATTGGGATTGATTTATTATTTTTCCCGCAGCCTTTGGTTAGGCATTGCAGCACATTTTTTTAACAATGCTATCGCTGTTACGCAAATGTATATTATGATCAGGCAGGGAAAATCAGTAAAAGAAGCCATGAATGAAACTTACCCGATGTGGTGGGGAATTATTGGTGTTATCATATTGTATGTTTTGTTTATGCTTTTCAAAAAAATATCAAAGGAAGCGAGGATAAAGTATACCTCACCTGAAGACAGGGCGCTTGAGGAAAAGTGGATTGCGTGAAGGACTTTAAGGCCTGCTTGACTCAGGCAGGTTTAAGGTCGGAAGCGAGAAATAAACCGTTTGTAGTTTTTTGATTGACATGATTAAGAATCGGATTTCGAGTTTTTTGAGATTTTGGTTCTTATTATTTGCTTTTTTGGGTTCCAGCTCAGCGATTCAACTTTTTATAATAAATCACAACAATGGCAATGAACTGGACAGTATTTAAAACCAGGACAATTACTGCATTGGTGTTTGTAATGGTTATGTTGGGCGGTGTGCTATGGAAGGAATGGAGCTTTTTTGTTCTATTTTCAATCATACATTGGGGTTGCTGGATCGAATACGAGGGTTTGATTAAACGCATTGACCCTTCTTATAAAAGCATCTCTTATTTCCATGCATATGGTATAATCATATTCGGCTGGGCGCTGATGTTTTATGGCGCCGGTAACAATTACCCTTTGGGAGGAAATGAGCTACATGCCATAGGGTTGGCGGTCGGATTGGTTTTCGCTTTTGCACTTCCGGTTATTGAAATTCTTTTTTCGAAGCAGTTTAACCTCAAACATATCAGTTATTCTGCGCTGGGTGTTTTGTATATTTCTGTAAGCTGGACCCTTATGATTAATATCAGGTCCATAGAAGGGTTTTGGATATCGGGTAGAGGCCAAACTTTTGAAATCGGATGGATCATTCCGCTTATTATTATTTTTTCTATCTGGATTAATGATACTATGGCCTACATAACCGGATCGCTGATTGGCAAAACGCCTTTCTCGAAAGTCTCTCCCAAAAAAACAATTGAAGGCACGATTGGTGGCATTATTTTATGTGTTACTGTGATGGGTGGCATTGCTTATGCCATGCAGTTGCATGTTTTGCAGATATGCATTATTGCTGGCATTTCGGCGGTTATGGGTACTGCGGGCGATTTGCTGGAAAGTAAGCTGAAGCGCATGGCTGATGTAAAAGACAGTGGACGCATCATGCCTGGCCATGGAGGTTTTTTAGACCGGTTTGATTCGATGTTACTAGCCACGCCTTTTGTATGGCTATATATGACGGTATTATTGAAATGAAGCGATTCAAAATTTTGACGCTCCTTCGTCATTGACTATTTTTGTTCATTCAACCGGTATACATGACAGTTCATAAAGAGGGATATAAAACAATAGCACTTTGCGGGTTATTTTTTGTGGTGATTAATCTTGTTCTTTTTTATCTTTTACCTTACAAGCTGATTTGGCTGGACTGGGTCGTTTTTATTCTTTCCTTTTTGTTTTTCCTGTTCATTATTTCTTTTTTTCGCGTGCCGAAACGTGAACTTACGATTGACGACCAAAAAATTGTTGCGCCGGCCGATGGCAAAGTAGTAGTAATTGAAGATATGGTTGATGAGGAATACTTTAAGGATAAACGTTTGCAGGTATCGATATTTATGAGTCCGGCCAATGTGCATCAGAATCTTAACCCCGTGAGCGGCGAAGTGGTATACAGCCGCTACCACAAGGGAAAGTATTTAGTGGCATGGGATCCTAAATCGTCTACCGATAACGAACGCCACAGCGTTGTAATACATAACGAAAATGCTCCTGTTTTAGTGAAGCAAATTGCGGGGGCAGTCGCCCGGCGCATTATAAATAATCTGAAACCCGGCCAAAAAGTAACACAGGGCGCGGAGTTGGGCTTTATTAAATTTGGTAGCCGGGTGGATGTGCTTTTGCCCCCGGGCACAAAAATTCATGTGCACTTGAACCAGGCGGTGCAGGGCGGTATAACCGTGCTCGCGAGTTGGTAGCAGGAAAGTGTTTTGTTCCCAATCTTACATGGCAATTTG
>DASUFG010000521.1:0-8474 GCA_036274715.1 Agriterribacter sp. | reverse complement strand
CGGCAAGCGTATGGGCAATTTATTGCTAAATTTCTCCCGGATAAAAACAGCCCTGCAACTCGCTTAAACCGGGTATTGAAAACAATAAGGAAAATAATGAGCTCCTCTTGAGGAACGCAGGGCACATTAAAAACACAATCCCCAACCGGCAGTCGTGGATAATCCTTTCCTGGATGCCGATTTTACAAGCCACCGCAATTGTTGCCACTACGCCCCCAACGACCGTTTGGCAAACTCCAGGCATTTTTGGGTTTCTTTTACCGCATTTGAGCCGGCGGGTATAGGATACTCCAGTTCAATAGATGCCGGGATATCGTATTTTTTTGCTTTCAATAAATTGAAGATGGCATTGAGCGGTGTATCACCTTCACCCCATGGCATGTTTTCGCCACCATTTTCTTTTGTTTTGCGGTCTTTAATATGCAGCGAAGTAATGCGGTCGTGCTTTGTCTGGATCAGCGCCAATAAGCTGTCGTCCGTATTATCCCCGCCAGCGGCAATATAGTGCCCGCAGTCGAGGTTCATGGAATTATAAGGCGACTGGCTCAAGGCCACATCCCATGCGGTATCGGTGGCCTGGGTGTGCGCATGATAACCAATATACACTTTATGTTTTGCAGCGAGTGTGCCTAATCGTTGTGAGTGTGCCGGATCTTTTGGCAACTCCACGGTAACGGATTTGGCGCCGAGGGTTTTGGCCACTTTTAATGCATATTCAATTTCGGCATCCGTATTATTTGTTCCCAATGCATCGGGTTTAAACGCATAGATGCTCACCCCGGCCTTGTTGTATTGCTTTTTTATTTCTTTAAACTTATCCATCGGCACGGTGGCGCGCCATTCCGCCACCTTGCTTTTATCGGTTGGTTTACCGGCGTATGCTTCCACCGCATCGCCCATCAGTTCAATGGCGCTGATGCCGCTCTCCACAATATATTTAAGCAGTTGCTCCACGTCGGCGGGCATGCTCCGGTAAGAATAGGTGATCACACCAATCTGTACCCCAAAAAACTTCGAATCGGGTTTCCCGGGATACCACAATGATTTTGACCATGCGGCCGGTCCTGCCACCAGCAAGCCCATGGACGCCAATGAACCTTTTACTAAAAATGAACGGCGGGAAGCATTGTATGTGTTGTTATGATTTACAGGCATACGACAAGTTTTTGTGATTGAACAGATGGAATAGCTAAGTTAACGGACTTGAAAGGAATGGAAAAAAAATGTTGGAGGAGATGAGGGAAAATACATTTTATGATTATGCAAGGAGAATTACTGCATTTATATAGTCATCCCTGCGGCACGAAGAATCTATGAATGCGTAATTCATCTGTTAAATAATCTTGCTTTGTGATATCCCGTTTTCGTTCCAAAAAACGCACCCCTTTTTGCAGTTTGAAGGGATTAAACTTTTTTATATTCAATGTTTGTTGATTCCGAACGGCGCCTTTGGTAAAGCCCAAACAAATATTGGGGATCAGAACAATAGAACAGATTACATGTTGAATGAACCTCGTTAATGCCAAAATTTCCCGACGATGTTGATCTCCCCGAAGTGCCGCCGTTGTTGTGTATTCAGTCCTACATCTGAAGCAGGGTTAAACATCGCAATAGTAAAACAACCCATGCTACCGACACAACTTGTCCTGCTTGTGCAGGAGATATCTACGCCACATGTCTTTGCTACCAAACCTGTACCAGTTCATGTGAACATCCCCATATCCCCATATTCTTTAACTTGCAGTTCCTATTTCTTCAAAATCATAGCGCATGCCTAAACCCCGCATAAAAATATATTGGCTTCTTTTTATGTTCGTTACCATTATTCTTTATGCCTGCACGCGCAGGTCGCAGCCACAAATTGCTGTGCAGGAACCGGAATTGAGTAACTACCATGCAGCCTACGACGATAGCACCCTGACCCGCGTTGAACTGCCCGTGCTGATGCCGTACAACCGGATCATCCATCCAGCAGGTGAGCTTATCCGTTATGGGGACCCGGATTTGGAAAATCATAGCCTCGATTTAAAACCCATCCCCGGTACCGACCTGGTAGCAGTGGAAGACCGTTATGGCATTGCTGTTGTCAATCATGCCACTAAAAAAATCGTTGCGCAATGGTCGTATAGCGGTACGCCGTACAGGGGGTTCATGAGCACCTATTCGGGTATTGATGTGCTGCAGGATGCCGGGGGTACCAAAATATTCTGGAGCGCAGCGCATAGCGGCCAGCAGGCATCCGTTGTATTTGAAGCGGACTGGAACGGCAGGCAGATCAATATTACGGATACCTTCCGGTTTGTTCCGGCCGGGGAAGCACCATTGGCATTACCGAACGAAGTGGCGGTGCAAAATGAAGGCGGCATTAATTATCTGTACGTAGTACTCAATGGCAACAATAGTCTGGTAAAAATCAATCTCAGGGATAAAAGCAGGGTGTGGACGGTACCCACGGGTGTAGCGCCTTACGGCGTTGCCATTAGCAGAAATAAAATTTTCGTAAGCAACTGGGGCGGAAAAATGCCCCAAACCGGTGCCAAAGAGGAAACCGCGGGCATTCCCTACGGCAGCATGTTTATTGACCCTGTTACCGGCGCTTCCTCTAATGGTTCGGTGAGTGTATTTGATGTACAAAGCGGTTCACTCATTAAAGAAGTGGCTGCCGGGCTGCATCCCAATGACCTTGTTGCCAGTTCGGACGGTGATTTTGTATATGTTACCAATGGCAATTCAGATGATATAACAGTAATAAACACCCGCAGCTTAACCGTAGCCGCAACCATATCTTTAAAAATAGATGCCGCGCTATCAGGCTTCATGGGCGACTCGCCCAACGCCCTTGCCATTAACCCGGAAGCCAATACCCTATTTGTGGCCAATGGAATGGATAATGCACTGGCAGTAGTAAACCTCGGGCCGGAGGCAGCTACAAACGGAAAGGGACAAACCGTGGTGAAAGGATATATACCCACCGAAGCCTACCCGGGCGGAGTATGCCTGGTGAATGACCAGCTTATCGTTACCAACCTGGAGGGCGAAGGCGCCCGTGTAAACAGCAAAGAAATGATGCACCCGGGAACTGAAGTTGAAGCTGTGAGCGCCGGTGCTTACAATTCGCACCACCAGCGTGCTACGCTTTCTTTTATTCCCCTGCCCGATGTGGTGGCATTGCAGCAATATACAGCCGATGTAAAAAACCTGATGTTGCTGTTCAGAACAGAACTGGCGAGGCTAAGTCCCCGGAAAGACCAACCTGCCCGACCAATGCCCGAGCGCATCGGTGAGCCTTCTGTTTTTAAACATGTACTGTATGTGATTAAAGAAAACCGCACTTACGACCAGGTGCTCGGCGATATGCCGCAGGGCAATGGCGAGCGGTCGCTCTGCATTTATGGCGATAGCGTAACCCCTAACCAGCACAAACTGGCAAAGGAATATGTGTTGATAGATAATTACCATGCATCGGGCAAATGTTCGGCCGAAGGACATCAATGGACCGATGCTGCGATGGTAACGGATTATATTGAAAAAAATGTGCGGGCCTGGTTTCGCAGCTACCCGCATGTGCAAACAGATGCGATGGTTTATCACCAAAAAGGGTTTATCTGGAACAATGCAGCCGACCATGGTAAAAAGGTGAGGATATATGGAGAAGCGAGCATACCCGAGATGGATGATAACCTTACATGGACCGACATTTATAACAAATACAAAGCCGGTGAGCCTTTGCAGTTCAAAAACGTTTCTACCATTTCACGGGTGCGCCCGTGGCTTTCGCAAAATTATCCCGCATCTGATGAGCTGAAGATCACCGACCAGTACCGTGCCGATGCATTTATCAGGGAACTGCACGAATATGAAGCCATGCCCGGCGACTCGCTGCCCCATTTGATGGTGATGGCGTTATCAGTAGATCATACTTCGGGTACCCGCCCGGGTATGCCTACGCCAAGAGCTATGATTGCGGACAATGACCTCGCATTGGGCCGCATCATTGAAGCGTTGAGCAAAAGCAGGTTCTGGGAAAGCACCGTGGTTTTTGTAACGGAAGATGATTCGCAGGCCGGTTGGGACCATGTATCGGCATACCGCACCACGGGGTTCGTGCTTAGCCCTTACAGCAGGCTGGGAAAAACTGTTTCTGTGAATTATAACCAAACCACCATGGTGCGTTCCATAGAACAGATACTCGGCATTCCGCCAATGAATATCCTGGACGCTACCGCCCGTCCCATGTTTGAATGTTTTGATAACAACCCGGTTACTACTGCTTATGCGGCTGTGCAGAATTATATACCGCTGGATGAAATGAACCAACCACTTTCCGCATTAAGAGGAAGGGCTTTGTATTTCGCTAAGCAATCTCAGCGAAAGGAATACGATCATATCGATGGTGGCAATGACGATATACTCAATCGCGTTTTATGGTTTGCAGCGAAGGGGCGACAAAAATACCCCGCACACCTGGCAGGCAAAGGGGAAGATGATGACGATGATGATTAACTACCTGGGGATTGTTTCTTCCAATAATAAGCACAAAATGTTTTTCGTGGAAGAGATTACAGCAAAAGATAGATTCGGGTAGCGGTAACCTTTAGCACCGGAACTGAAATTGCAATGCCTTTTAAGGCCTGGCCTCAACAACAACGGTTTGTTTTAGCCGGAATGCAACGGGTTGTTCCTGGCGTATGGCAGGTTTCCAGTTGGGCATGTTTTCAAATTTCTTTTCGATCAATTCATTAATATCGTAATTGCCACCTTTTACCACCCGGGCATATACCGGCTTGCCTTCCTTATCAATAATATACTCTACCATTAAATAAGCAACTCTTTGTCCGTCGTCTAACAACGGAATTAATTCTTTCCCGGTTTCGTCCAAAAATTGCTGGAAAGCTTTTGTTCCCCCGGGGAATACAGGCAGATTATTGACAGTTTTCGCCAATTCATCCTCCTGGATCGGTATCGCCTTCTCGGGTAAGGTCTTTTTTTCCTTGGCCAATTTTTCAACCACCGGTGCAACAGTTTCAACCAGGTAATCTCCCCTGGGGTTCATCATTACCACAGGCACCTGTTTGTATTTTTCAAAATAGTGATAAGCCGCTTCCAGGCTTTCTGCCAGGGGCTTATAGTTACGGTAAATCTTCAGGAATCGTTCTAAATAGCTTACGCTACGCGGATTATTAAATTGCACAGGGAAAATGTGCACCGGAATATAATCCTGCCCTAAGGCCCGGGCATAGCTGGTAATCACGTATAAATCCTCAATCTGGTCGTTGGTAATGGGTATGCAACCCTCTGTTACGCATGATCCGTGAATATATATATCACCACCCGGGTACAGGGAGTCACTCAGCATTTTGTCTGATGGATTGGGATAATTGAGACCCAGTGACAGGTGGTACACGCTGTTAGGGTTAAATTCATTAATGTAATAAAACCCTTCGGGAACCTGGTAGTCGCCCGCCATTCGTTTAGGTCCTAACGATCCGGCCATGGCACAAATCTTATAGGTTTTGAACAATTTAAAAGATTCACGGGTGCTGTTTTTCACCCACACTTCTAACTGGCTGTCGTATTTAAATGATCGGATATAAACATATTTGGCTGGCCACTGTAACCCCTTAGCTTCAAATTGTTTGCGAAGGGTGTCTTCCTTGCGGCGAAAGACGTCGGCAACCTTAGCGAAAGATTTCTGATAGTCAATAAACGAATTTTGCCCGTTTACAAAACATGAAAAACCAAGGACAACAAAAACGGTAAGAGTGGATTTTAGATTATTCATTAACATTGATTGTACCATAAAGCAACAATTATCAAATGATAATACCTGCGGGTTTTTCAGTTGCAAATATCAGGCTATTTATTTTACTATACGATTAATTGTGCTCATTCTTCGTTTTAAGCGCGCTAACTTTTATCAACAGTTGTTAATAAAGCAACCTGACCAACGGATTTTCAGGGATTTTTATGCTTGCAATTTCTGTTGAATGTATAAAGACTTTTTACGGATGGATAAAAAATTAAACCGAATATTCCACTATATCGCATCATATCAACAATCTCCTTAAAGGAACGGCAAATGCGGGTATGTATTTTGTTTACCCCTGTTAAAACTTAGTTGAGATAATCCTGCAGAACTGTTAACAAGCGAAAGCAAGCGATTCTTATCATTTCAACAGCTATTTTCTGCCTGTTTGCTATCTTCGCGGCTTATTTGAATACTATACATGTTAAAAGTAGGAATTTTAGGTGGCGGCCAGTTGGGCAGGATGTTATTACAGGCAGCAGCGAACTACCCTGTTGAAACCTATGTAATGGAGAACGATATAGAATGCCCCGCTGCACATCTTTGTTATCATTTTGTGAAAGGAGATATCCGCAATTATGATGATGTATATCATTTTGGAAAAGGACTGGATGCTATCGCCATAGAAATTGAATCGGTAAATGACGATGCATTGGCCGCCCTTGAAGCGGAAGGCGTAAAGGTATACCCGCGCACAGCAACACTGCGCACCATTAAAAACAAAATTGAACAAAAGCAATTTTATGCTGAACATGAAATTCCTTCATCGGCATATGTAATCACACAAACGCTGCAGGACCTGGAGCATCATGTGGATTTTTTGCCGGCGGTTCACAAACTAGCAACAGGGGGTTACGATGGCAGGGGAGTGCAGGTGATCAAATCGAAAGAAAACCTGGACAGTGGATTTAATGCTCCGGCTGTGCTTGAAAAAATGATCAATGTCCATAAAGAAATTGCCCAGATTGTTGCGGTGAATGAAAACGGACAAACCGCTTTGTATCCGCCGGTAGACATGGTTTTTGATCCGGTATTAAATCTGCTGGATTACCAGGTAAGTCCCGCCGAACTCGCAGAAAATATTCTTTGGAAGGTGGAAGCCATTGCGCTGAAAGTGGTAAAAGCATTAAAAAGTCCAGGTATCTTTGCTGTGGAATTATTTATAGATAAAGCGGGAGATGTATTTGTAAATGAAACAGCACCCCGGGTACACAACAGTGGTCACCATACCATAGAAGCCAATTACAGTTCGCAGTTTGATATGCTCTGGCGTATAATGCTCAATTACCCATTGGGAAATACCGCGCCTATTCTCCCGGCAGCTATTGTAAATGTGTTGGGAGAACCCAATTGCAGCGGTACCGCAAAGTACCAGGGGCTGGAAGATGTATTGCAGATGGACAATGTATTCGTGCATATTTATGGAAAAAAGGAAACCAAACCGGGCAGGAAAATGGGGCATGTAACGATTCTCAGTAACGATAGAAAGGACCTCACCTATAAGCAAAGCAGGATCAGGCATATTTTGAAAGTGGTGAGCGAAGAGCGATGAGCGATCAGCCGTAAGCCCGGAGCTAAGAGCCATGAACCGGGGCTCAAGGCTGACAGCTGAAAGCTACTGGCTGATGACATTTTAAATATCAAATTTCAAATCTCAAATATCTCTATGTCCTCAACACAACCACTTGTCGGTATTATCATGGGAAGCGATAGCGATTTACATGTAATGCAGGATGCTGCCACCATCTTAAAAGAATTCGATATCCCGTTCGAACTTACGGTAGTATCTGCCCACCGCACACCACTGCGCATGGTGGAATACGCCTCAAAAGCAAGAGAACGTGGTTTAAAAGTGATCATTGCCGGCGCAGGTGGCGCTGCCCATTTACCCGGAATGGTGGCTTCCCTCACTCCATTGCCTGTTATTGGTGTTCCGGTTAAATCATCCAACTCTATCGACGGCTGGGACTCTATACTATCTATTTTACAAATGCCCAATGGCATACCCGTGGCAACGGTAGCCTTAAACGCTGCTAAAAATGCCGGCATACTTGCCGCAAGCATTATTGGAATTATGGATGATCAATACGGAGAAAAAGTAGCCGCCTATAAAAAAAACCTGGAAGCTGAAGTGCTTAAAAAGGCAAAAAAATTGAAATCAGACGGATGGGTGAATGGATTTGAATAGACGCCCATGGCACTATTCTCAAACATTAATATACCGCAATCAGGAATCTTTAATCAACACCCCAAACTGTTTTCCAAGCGCAGGAGAATGTTTGTATAGCATATCTATGAATGCTTGTCCGTAACGGGCATAGTATGGCAATATGTTTTCCACTCTTTCCTGGAGCGTGTTTCGCGGAAATAATCCGAGTTTTAACTTCTCAATCTGGGCGCTTTGAATGGCATATTTCTTTTTTTCTGCTCTTATCATTTTCTTCTCCAAATTCTTCAATGCTCTTTCCGCCCTGGCCTCCAATGCATTAACATGCCCTGTTAGCGTGCTATCGATGCTCCCGGCTACTTCCCGCACATGGCTGTAAATCTCCGCCAACTGGCTACGCTCTCTTTCAAGTGTTAACTGCAGGTTGCTCTGCGACCTGGTCACTTCATCAAGTAATAGTGATTGGTCTTTAAAAAGATCGGCAGCCGAGAGCTGGAGTTT
>DASUFG010000520.1:0-8121 GCA_036274715.1 Agriterribacter sp. | reverse complement strand
CGTAGATGTCGGCATGTTTATATCGAATAGCCATTGGTGGTGTTTTTGAAACTAAGGGAGGCAGGTAAATTTATGGAACTTTTTGGATTTCGCCGGGGTCTCACTCAACGCCCATTATCTTTGCTGTGAAGACCCAGTCGCGACAATAGACCCCGCCACCACAGCCGTTTCCCGTATCAATTCCTTTAGGTGTTCATCTTTTTCCAATGGCAATAGTGCGGGTAAACTGAATTTCAGGTAGTGTACGCGGTTGCTGCCGGCAATATCAAGACTCTCGTAATAGGTTTTTATTTTGAGTTCATCATTGATGTTCTCCCGGGCATAGATGTTATCGTAATCCTCAAGAGTAGATATTCCATACATTGCACATACCAGTTTAGTAAACCGGTACAGGTCGGGCGAATCTGTTTTCAAGTGGATTAGTCCATCCAGCGAAAGTATTTGTTGATACAGCCTTAAAAACCGGGGGTGGGTAAGTCTTTTTTTTGCCCTTGAAAGCCGTAACTGCGGGTCGGGAAAGGTGATCCAGATTTCCTTGATCTCGCCGGGCGCAAAATAATCGGCGATCCGTTCAATCTGTGTTCTGATAAAGGCGGCATTCTTTATTTCTTCTTCCAGGCATTTTTTTGCACCCGCCCATATGCGGTTGCCTTTCAGATCAACACCGATAAAATTCCTGTTTGGGTATTTTTTTGCCAGCGCTACGGTGTACTCACCTTTGCCGCAAGCTAATTCTAAAGTGATATCATTTTTGTTTCCAAAAAAATCGGCCCATTTGCCCTGCATTCCCTGCGGGTATTGTAATACGTTTGGGAACGTTTTAATGGCTTCAAACCGAATTAATTTTTTATGCCCCATAAGGCTGCAAAGATAAGTGGAGAAGATGAAAGGCATTCGTAGTATGGAGGCAGTGGTGTGCTGAGAAGTGAAAGGTGAGGGAAGAAAGAAGCAAGGAGAGTTCCCGGTTTAGATTTGCCGGTACGCCCCCAGAAAATAATGAACCTCACATTAGTAATGTAATAGTTTCTGAACATATTCATCCAGCCGGGCTTTGGCCAGGAAGTTCTTTTCCAGTTCAATATTAAAAGGAACGGGTGTATCCAAAGAAGCGCAACGCATCACGGGTGCATCCAGCAACGCAAAACAATGTTCCTGTATCCAGGCGCTGATCTCTGCTCCTATGCCCCCCGTTAAGGTATCTTCATGCAGTATCAATACGCGGCCTGTGCGCGACACGGAATCTTTTATGGCTGCGAAGTCTAATGGTAACAGGGTGCGCAGGTCCAGGATATCGAACGATGTATCCGTGTGTTGTGCGGCATATTCCAGCGCCCAATGAACCCCCGCACCATAGGTTATTATTGAAACATCTTCACCTTCTTCCACCCTTCTTGCTTTACCGATCGGTATTTCGTAGTTCTCTTCCGGTACCGGCCCGCTTATGCTGCGATACAAGGCTTTATGTTCAAAAAACAATACGGGATTAAGGTCATTCACTGCTGCTATCAACAAACCCTTTGCATCCATTGGCGTGGATGGATACACTACTTTTAAGCCGGGAGTATGTACAAACCAGGCTTCGTTGCTTTGTGAGTGAAATGGCCCCGCGCCTAGGCCGGCGCCTGTTGGCATGCGGATGACCACATCAGCATTTTGCCCCCAGCGGTAATGTATTTTGGCGAGGTTATTTACGATTTGGTTAAAACCTGCGGTTACAAAATCTGCAAACTGCATCTCAACAACGCTCTTATAGCCCTCGAGGCTTAAACCTAAAGCAGCGCCGATAATGGCGCTTTCACATAGGGGAGTATTACGTACCCTTTCTTTCCCAAACTTATTAACGAATCCCTCGGTTATCTTAAAAGCGCCCCCGTATTCTGCAATATCCTGACCCATTAAAACCAGGTTATCGTGTGTAATCATACTTTGATAAAGTCCTTCAGATATGGCGTCTACAAACCGCTTTTCCTGTATGTTGAAATGAGCATGCTGAATGGCAGCATCATTGTTAATGATGGCAGTGCTGTGGGCATTGAACTCCACTTGCTGCGCATACACGTCTTTTACTTCATCTGCTATTGAAGGCACAATTGCCGGGTTTGCGAACCCGGTTTCAATTTCAGTGTCAATATATTTTTTGAATTCGGTTTTTTTACTTTCAATATCAGCGGTGGTTAAAATATTTTCCTGCAGCAACCAGTGTTCAAATGTGCTGATCGGGTCTTTTTGTGCCCAGAGTTCAAATAGCTCTTCGGGGATATATTTGGTGCCACTCGATTCCTCATGCCCACGCATGCGAAAGGTCATACATTCTACCAGGTAAGGTTTCTGTCGCTCAATGCAATATTCTTTTACACCTTTTATGGTGTCGTAAACGGTAAGTATATTGTTGCCATCAATCTGTACGCTTTCCATTCCATATCCCTTTGCTTTGTCAACTATATTATCGCACCGGTATTGCTCCTGCACCGGGGTGCTTAATGCATAGCCATTGTTTTCCACCAAAAAAATAATGGGTAGGTCCCATACTGCTGCAACATTCAATGCCTCATGAAAATCGCCTTCGCTGGTGCCTCCTTCGCCACAAAAAGCCAATGCTACTTTCTTTTCATTTTTAAGTTTATAAGCAAGCGCTGCGCCGTCGGCCACCCCCATTTGTGGTCCAAGGTGAGAGATCATGCCACAGATAAAATGCTCCCGGCTGCCAAAATGAAAACTTCTTTCCCGCCCATTGCTATAGCCACCCTTAGCGCCCTGCCATTGCATAAACAGTTTACCCAAAGGCATATTACGGGTGGTAAATACGCCCAGGTTACGGTGGAGGGGCATTATCCATTCATCATTTTCCAACGCCAGTGCGGCGCCTACGGCAATGGCTTCCTGGCCTATGCCACTAAACCATTTGCTGATTTTGCCCTGCCGCAACAGCAATAACATTTTCTCCTCAATCATGCGGGGAAGCAGTAAAGACCGGTAGAAATGCTTTAATTCAGTTGCCGTAAAGTTTTTTTGAGCAAAACGCATGTACAAACCTATTGGTTTTTTGAAATATGCCGGTGTATTATAATGTTGCTTTTGCTTTTTGATAACCTTACGTTTAGTTGTAAACGTAATAAGCATGAGCATTATGATATTGCCGGAAGAGGTATTTTACCGCTTAGTCTTTTTTACTACTTAAAAGCAGGGAAGAAACGATCGAAAGCAATAAGCCGAACAACAAGGCCCACCAGAAACCATCGATGGCAATGCCATCTACCACTTTGGCTGCCAAAAGCACCATCAGGGCGTTAATGACAAACAGAAATATGCCAAGCGTAATAATGGTGAGAGGTATGGTGAGAATAACCAGTATCGGGCGGACAATGAGGTTGACAATAGCCAGCACCAGCGCAAAAATCAACGCAGTCCAATAGGTATCAATATGAATACCTTTAAGTATATAAGCCAGCCCATAAGCTACTGCTGCAGTTACAAAAAGCCGTATAATGAAATTCATGATAGTAATTTATGTAAAAATTACAAAAAAATGGCAACATCAGGGGGGATTATTAGATGATGTTTTCTTTCTGTAACTTTCCAATAAACGATGGCCATGTCAAAATCCAGAAAGCTATTTATCGGGCTGCTCAGCTTTTTACCCCTGGTTTTCCTGCTGCTTTATTTTGCCTGGTTTGTGGGGCTTTTTTTAAAGATGCTGTTAACTGCGGGCGCTGGTGGCGACCCCACTGCCGAAATGCCGGCTTATTTTTTTGATAACATCGTCTGGCTGATTGTATTGGTGGTATTTACCGCCCTGCTTTCCTTAGGATTGCTGATTTATTTTATTGTACATGTGATCAATAATAAAGCCATAGATAGTTCCGAAAAGTTGATCTGGATCCTGGTTTTTGTATTTGCCCACATACTGGGTTACCCCATTTACTGGTATATGCGCATCTGGAAAGATACCCCGGCAATTCATCCGCCGGGTACCGCAGCAATGTAACTTCTTCGCGACTTAAAGTGTTATGCCGCTGTAACTGACCTGCCCCGCAACATAGTTGCAGGGCAGTGGCTTTTGTTTCAACTTCAACCTGTCTATTGAAACGATTTAACAGTGTTTTTCGGAATGATCAACTGCCGGAGAATAAAAGAAAAGGAGTATGTAAATCTTCTTTAGTATACATCTCTGCCATTGCTTCGGCTTTCCTGTCTTTCGTAAAAACGGTAGTTTTTCTTTCTGCAGCAGGTTCAACCGGTGCTGTGGGAGACTTTGGCGGTGTTGGTTTTTTATCTTCTTCAATGATTATCGAATCCCCATTTTTCTTATAGCGGTAAATTCCTTTCTTGTTTTCAAATTCACCTTCCGCTTCAATTTGCACACCATCACCATCTGCTTTTATCTTAATTTTACCATTCTTCAACTTGTCCTCTTCTTTTTTATCAGCCCTTTCCAATCCTTCCGGCGTCATAATATATGCTACGTTATTTCTCCACGAATAAGAATTATTCCATCTTTCATCCCAATCAATATTCCATCCTCTCCTGCGGTCTACGTTAATGTCGAACCAATCGAACCAGTCCACACTTCTATCGATCGTTATTTTTTTCCCCACCGGAACTTCAACAACCACGAGTACCTGCTGGTTACGGAACTTGTTTTCTTTGGATATCGGAAATCCCTTTGCCAAAGAAACTATGCTGTCGTTTTGCGTTAGTGGAAAATGAATATTTGAAGCGTTGTTTTCGGCAATCGCCGGGGAATTGCCCCTTGCGAATTTTACCATTTGTATATGATAGCCGGTGTCTTCGCTTTTTACCAGTTTTACTCTTACCGTATTCAACAGCATGCTGTCTTCATTCATAGAAAGAAAGGGGAAATCACCTTCAAACCAGTCGCTGCTATAGTATTTCACTTTACCTTCATTTACTTTTACAATCATGCTGCCGGTGGAAGGTTGATCAATAACAACATTTTCATTGATGCTGGTGCGCGTACTGAAACTTCTTACAATCAGTCCCACTAAAATAAACAGGCTGATTAATCCCACAATCCAAAGGCTTCCGAAGGCGTAGCCCAGGTAAGGTGTCTTTGACTTCACACGCATAATGCGCCTTACTACCCACACCACGAAGGCGATAATTGGTACGCCGATGAACATCGTTACCACGCTCCAGGCAAGAAAGTTCTGCCAGAAACCCTCCAATAAAAAATTCTTAAGCGGGAATACCCCTACACCACTATACAGGAGCGCTATCAGAACAATAAGCAATACAAAAGCGATCACAGCAGCTATAAACAAAAAGAACGCTTTAAACAGTACACCTATCGCATTTCCAATTCCAGTGCCCGCTTTTTTTGCAAAGGGACCTACTTCCGATGCAAACGCCTGGGTTTTTTGATGAATGGTGCTGCTCATTTCCTTACTTACATCCTTGGCCTTTTCTTTAAACTCAGCGCCTAGCTTTTCGCCGCGGCCTTTTACACTCTGCAGCTCCTCCTGCACCGTATTTTTAATACTTTCCAGGTCAATTTTTTCACCACGCATTTCTAATTTTTCCGTTGCGGTCACTGCACGTGGCAATACAATCCAAAGAATAATATAGGTAATGAAGAAAGTTCCGCCCAGTCCGCTAAAAGCTACCACCGGTCCCCTCCAATGCCACCAAAAACCACTGAAAATGTTAGGAAGAATGCTTAGAATAATAGGCAGCAGAAATATTAAACGGGGTATCCATGCATCAATATTGAAATAAGCGCTTAGTCCGCCAGCCACGCCACCAATCATTTTATTTTCGGGATCCGGGTACAGGCGTTTGCGCACATTGGTGCGCAACGGCCGTGAAGGGAGGATGATCCACAAAATGACATACAATAAAAAGCCAAAGCCAAATCCTCCAAACGCAAAAAGCGCAAAAATAATACGGACGATGGCAGGGTCTATTTTCATATAGTGAGCCAATCCGGCACACACACCGCCTAACACTTTGTCGTTATCTGCCCTGTACAGGCGCCTTGGTTCCGATTCATCGGCCGGAATAGAAGATGCATTGGTTTTTCCCGACCCACTGTTTCCGGTGGGGATCGTAGTAAATAAAGCATCTTCCTGCTCAAAATCCTCAGGTCTACCCATGCTACCCATTACTACGTTTACATCTTCATCTGCAATACAAACCGAACCCTTCTTCAGCTTTTCATCAAACAACTCGGCAATGCGGTTTTCAATATCATTGATGATCTCATCCTTGCCTTCTTCCTGGGCGAAATAGCGGCGCAGGCTTTCTATATACTGCTTCAACGTTTCATAAGCCGTTTCTTCAATGGGTATCACTCTTCCCTGAAAGTTTATATTTATTACCTTTTTCATGATCAATTCAATTTTATTGGTTGAAGTTGTTGGGTTCTTCAGCTAAAGCCTGTCCGTTTTGAGTCAGGGAATGCACCGCGTTGGCCAGTTCATTCCAGGTTGCCTGTAACTCGGCATAAAAAGAAGCCCCTTTTTCGGTTAATGAAAAATATTTTCGTGGTGGGCCACCTGTACTTTCTACCCAACGATATGTAAGCAAGTCTGCATTCTTTAATCGCGTTAATAAAGGGTAAAGTGTTCCTTCCAGGATATTAAGGTTGGCTGTTTTCATTTCCTCTATAATATCACTCGGGTAAACCTCTCC
Organism: Agriterribacter sp.; assembly: GCA_036274715.1. Lineage (GTDB taxonomy): Bacteria > Bacteroidota > Bacteroidia > Chitinophagales > Chitinophagaceae > Agriterribacter. The sequence continues at coordinate 1,470 of DASUFG010000520.1, read as the reverse complement.
ACGCTTGATTATAGACAGGATACAAAATTCCAGTACCCCCTTTCTCATCTGGCTCTGCGTGTTCTCGATATTCATAATCTCGACGGTTTTTTTCCTGCTTTCCCGGCCGGTAAAAGCTGGATGTTAACAAATTTGTATGTTCCGATTGGAATGCCCAGGGTATCCACCGATTTCTTAATTTACTCCTAACCTGTATTCTTTGCTCATCTTTGCAGACATTCCGCTAATCTGAGTCAAAGGTAATAACTTATTTAATACTATGCAATACATAGTACCATTTTTATTTTAGTAGCTGGTAGTGAATAGGGCTCTTAAAATGCCCAAAAGCCAATACAGCAAAGGGTTAGGAGACAAAACCTGCGTTCAGGATTTATTTTTTAATATAGATAAAAGGCTGTTTTGCAGGATAGCCGGTTGTATGAATGGGTCGCTTTCTTCATTTGTTCCTTTATTTTTACGAATCGTTCGGTGTATCAAATACATTTAACATAAAATTTTTATATGAAACTACCTTACTGGCGAAAATGCTTGACCCTGGTTGCCCTGCTTTCGGCTTTTTATACGGGTTACGATCAAACCCAGCCTATCCATTATTCTGTGGCTAATGCGCATGCTCATAATGATTACGAGCATAATATCCCTTTTGTCCAGGCAAACGCATTGGGTTTTGGCTCTATTGAAGCAGATGTAATATTATTTAACGACAGTTTGTTTGTTGCACATGATCAGAAAGATATACACACCAGGCCATTGTTTTTTGAACGGGATTATATACAACCCCTGTATGCAGCAATACAGGCACAGGGAGACACAGGGCGAAGGCTTGTATTGCTGATCGATCTTAAAACGGAGGCTGTTTCCACCCTCAACAAGGTGATCTCCATTATAGAAAAATATCCTGTGTTAACCAAAGCTGCCGGGCTACAATTTGTGATCACCGGCAACCAACCACCACCGGCAACCTTTGGGCAATACCCGGAATATATCTTTTTTGACGGAAATATTAATGACCCCGGGCATATTCAACAGGTTAACCGTATTGGTATGTTCAGTGATAATTTCAGAAAATATTCCAATTGGAATGGGAAAGGTCATATTCCCGGGGATGAGCGTAAAGCTTTAACCGGGGTTATCCAAAAAGTACATGCCCTGCACAAAAAGATCCGGTTCTGGGGTTGCCCGGACAATATCAATACCTGGTATGCTTTTATGGATCTGCAGGTAGATTATCTCAATACCGACCATATTGAAAAACTCGCCGATTTTTTGAATAACCTCCCATCAACAAGTTCTTTTCCTGCAAATCAATACCAGCTTTATCAACCTCAATATAAAGTAGATGGCATAATAAAGCCTGTAAGGAATGTAATACTGATGATAGGCGATGGAACCGGGTTAGCACAATGGTATGCGGGCTATACAGGCAACCAGGGCAAATTGAATGTATTTAATATGCACAGCGTTGGTTTG
>DASUFG010000519.1:0-6440 GCA_036274715.1 Agriterribacter sp. | reverse complement strand
ATACTTTTTAAAGAGCTGGGCGAAATAGATTCCAATGCTATAACACAGGAGCGGTTAAAACAATTGGCCGATTACCTGGTGGAACCCAGAGACGGGCGCCTATACCGTACATTGGTAAATCGCATTTGGGCGCAACTCATGGGGCGTGGCATAGTAGAGCCTGTGGATGTGATGGATAATGTGCCCTGGAGCCAGGACCTGCTGGATTGGCTGGCTTCTGATTTTGTGGCGAATGGATACGATGTAAAAAAACTGATGCATACGATTCTTACCTCCAAAATCTACCAAATGCCATCGGTAGGAATAAAAGATGCAGAATTGATTGTAGCGCCGGATTATGTATTTGAAGGCATGCTGCGCAGAAGACTCACTGCCGAACAATTTACTGATGCAGTGAGTGAGGCACTGCAACCGGTTTATGATGATAGTGCAGTAGTATTTAAAAAGTTGCCGGAAAATATAAAAGAAGAAATGCCATTCCCCCGGGCCGCCCTGGTTAGCAATGACCCGTATCTTACCGCACTTGGCCGCCCTAACCGCGAAACGGTTTCCACCAGCCGCTTATCGCAGGCCAATTTGTTGCAAGCGCTGGAACTTACCAACGGTGAACTTTTTAACAACGCGGTTAAACGCGCAGCCAAAAAGTGGAAAGAAAAATATCCTGATCCACAAAAGATGGTAACAGAAATTTACAGGAGCACGTTGGGAAGACCACCGGCTTCGGAAGAACAAGCGGTAGCGCTAAAAGAATTGGGTAAAACACCCGGCGAACCGGAAGTGGAAGATTTTATATGGGCGATGACTTTGCACCCGGAGTTTCAGCTCATCTATTAGAAGACGTAACTTTGTAAGGCAGGGGCAGCAGTTTGCGCACCAGGGAAATGTTAATGAAAATTTCTAATATCTCACATAAAACAGTAAGATCATGAAAGCGAATTGGAACAGGCGCGATTTTATTAAACGCTCCAGTGCGGCAACCCTCGCTGCGTTGGCGGCCGGAGCGCCGGTAGCCAGCTTGTTAAGTGGGTGCAACAACAATAAGAAAAAAATAACGGCTGATACCAGTGCCGACACAGTAATACTGCTTTGGATGGCGGGGGGAATGGCACATACCGAAACCTTCGATCCTAAAAGATATACTGCTTTTGAAAAAGGAATAGAAGGTAACCGCGTTCTCAGCACCTTTCCTTCTTTCCCAACAGCCCTGGATGGCATCCAGTTTTCTGAAGGGTTACAATCCATTGGGAGTGTAATGGATAAGGGTTCCTTAATCAGGTCGTATGTTGCGGCCGATATGGGGCATATACTCCATTCGCGGCACCAATACCACTGGCATACCTGTTACGAACCGCCGCAAACCGTTGCAGCCCCGCATATCGGTGCATGGATTGCTAAAGAGTTAGGCCCTAAAAACCCTGTGATCCCAGCGTTTATTGATATTGGACAAAGGATGACGGTTGGTGAATCAGAGGAACTGAAAGCATTTCATACCGCCGGATTTTTAGGGAATGAATATGGTCCTTTTTTGATACCGGATCCCAGCCAGGGGTTAGAAAGTGTGCGTCCGCCCGTGGGCATGGATGCCAAACGCTTTGAACGCCGCAACAAATTGTACAACGATTTGATCAGCAAAAGCGCCATAGGCGACCTGGGGAGCGATTACCAGAAAGAGTCGCTCAAAAGATCCATGGAACAGGCGTATATGCTGCTCAATTCGCCGGAGGCAAAAGCATTCGATTTGAGCCAGGAGCCTAAGGAAGTATATGATATTTATAATACCGGCCGCTTCGGACTGGGATGTTTGCTGGCAAAAAGACTTACCGAGCAGGGCGCCAGGTTTATCAGTGTTACTACAGAGTATGAACCATTTTTAGGATTCGATACCCACGAAAACGGGCATACCCGGATGGTAGGTATGAAAAAGATGATTGATGGGCCCGTAGCCCAATTGGTTAAGGACCTGGATAAAAGCGGTCATCTTGATCGAACTATGATCATCCTGGCGAGTGAGTTTAGCCGCGATATGATGGTGGAAGGTAGGCCAGACGCCAAGGTAAAAGAGCAGGTAAACCAACCAGATATATTAAGCGAGCTCAAATTTTATGGCATGCACCGGCATTTTACGGATGGCTGTTCTATACTCATGTTTGGCGGCGGCGTAAAACGAGGTTTTGTGTATGGTAAAACGGCTGACGAACGTCCATGTAAAACGATTGAAAACCCGGTAAAAATCGACCAGGTCCACCAAACCATTTACCATGCCCTGGGAGTTCCGGAAGACACCAATTATGAGGTAGAAAAAAGGCCGTTTTATACAACGCCCGATGGCAAGGGAAAACCGATAATGGAGTTATTAAGTAAAAGTAAAAAAGAAGGTAAAGTTTAGGCTTCACTTTCGGCCAGCAACTTTACATTGCTCATGGTTTTGGGAATAAACTTACTGATCTTACTTTCCATGAGTCCCCACCACATCCAGCTTAATGGACCTTCCACCCATATTTCATGGGTAAAGGTGGTTTTGAAATTATTGTAACCCAGGTACCGGTGGATATGCATTTGTGCAAAGGGTAATTTCCGGGTAACGGTGTACGAAAAATTGGGATCACAGGAAGTGATTTTAAAGCCAGTTTTCGGCCCTTTTTCGGGAATGATAAAACCCTGCATGTTTTTTTGAAAACTCCCTTTAATTAATGCGCCTCTCAACGCCACATCCCATTGTTTCCAGTTTTTTACATCAGTCCATATTTTCCAGATTCGCTCAGGACTGGCTGTAGTCAACATTGTATGTGTAATATGCATATAGGAAGTATTAAACGGGAGGGTAAGATATTCAAATAGGTCTCATCAATTTGAACAAATTATGCAGGTTGTCATCCACATCGCGGTATACAATTGGTTACCAGTCTATTATCTCAATATTAACTTAATGTTAAGCGATTTTTAAGCAGAAGGTCTCTCAAAGAGAAGAATCGTTTTCTTTGCATATGCCCCCATGCTATTCATTATATTTATTACCTGCAGGCATTAACCACGGTTATTTCGGTTGGAATTTTTTACAAAGCAGGTCTCAATATTTTTAAGCAGGAAACATGGAAATCATTTTGAAAACAACAATCGGATCGATTTTATCTGTCGTTTTTCTTTTTCTATCCGGCATCCATTTTTATTGGGGATTGGGGGGCAAATGGGGCAGCAATGCTGCCATTCCAGCCAAAATGAACAACGAAAGAATAATGCAGCCGGGGTTATTGGCATGTTTCGTTGTTGCATTGGCGTTACTATGTTTTGGGTTGTTCATATCAGTGAAGTCGGGAATTGCATCCTTCCCTTTGCCCGGTTGGGTGATGCGTTATGGACTTTGGGTCATTTCCATACTGTTTGCGTTGAGGGCCATTGGGGAATTCAAATATGTAGGGTTTTTTAAGAAAATCAAATCTACCCGCTTTGGGCAATTCGATACCAGGTATTATTCTCCGCTATGCCTGGCAATTGCCGTTTCAACCATTGTGCTGGCATTGCTCTCATAACAATGAGTATAAAAAAAACGGGAGCGTTATAATTCGGCTCTCGCCTTTCTTTTAAAACCGGTGTTAACGAGGTATATTCCGAAAATGGTGATCAGTGTTCCTGCGGCAATAATCATGGTCAGTTTTTCGTGGTTGAGTAATGCGCCAACAACTACCGCCACTATAGGATTAATATACGCATAAATGGAAACCTGCGGGGCCGGTAATCTTTTCAGGGCATAAATAAACGCGGAATAGGTGAGCACCGACCCTATTAAAACCAGGTACAAAAGAGAGTACCAAACCTGCATGGGCGCATTGGCAACGGGAATATACTGGCCCGTGAGCCGGGAAACCGATAAAAGAACAATGCCACCCAGGAACATTTGCCAGCCCAGGCTGAAGTATGGGTTCACATGCTTTGCATTTTTTACGGTAAAAATGGTTCCAAAGGCCCAGGCAATGGATGCCAGCACATTCAATAACACGCCGATGGAAAAAGAAGAATTGAAAAGTGCGTGCAGGTAGTCCGAAAAGATAACGAGAATACCGCAAATGCCGAGTAACAACCCAACGATTGTCATGCTGTTGAGTTTGGTTTCTTTAAATACAAAAGTACTCAGCACGGCTATCCATAATGGCGAGGCGGCACCTATAACGGCTCCGAGTCCGCTGGGAATGTATTTCATGGACCAGGTGCTGAACCCATTGTTGATAACAATCATCAATAAACTCATCCATCCAAACTGGATAAACTGATTACGCGTGGGCAACTTAAATTTTTTCAGAAAAAAGAATGCAAGAAAAAGTGTACCTGCCGCAAATTGCCTGATGCCCGCTAACTGAAGGGCCGGCATGTGCTGCACTCCTTTTTTGGATGCCAGCCAGGTTGTTCCCCAAAAAAAGCAAACGACCCCTACAGCCAGCATGGACTTTGTGCGGTCGCTTTGATTGCGGAGATAAACGGGTTGGATCACCGTTTTAGCCCGGCCATAAATATCGTAGATATAATTTTTCATAACAGCTGTTGCAGGTATTCCTAAGTGTTAGTGCCTTATTATTGTTATACATGGAGAAAAGTAAAAATGACAAACAGGAGTTTATTCTTCCTCTCCCACCTCGCACCAGGCACTGCAACAACCGCTGTTAATGCCTGAAATGCCTTAAGCCGGTTATTACCATTGCCAGTTTGTTTTGTACGCAATACTCAATAGAATCTTTGTCGCGTATAGAACCACCGGGCTGAATGAAAGCGGCAATGCCGGCTTCATGCGCAAGCTGAACACAATCATTGAATGGGAAGAAGGCGTCGGAAGCCAATACTGCATCTTTAAGATCGAGCTTGAACTGCGCCGCTTTTTCTACGGATTGGCGCAGTGCGTCGATCCGGCTGGTTTGACCGCAACCCTTACCTATCAATTGTTTATTCTTCACCAATGCAATGGCATTCGACTTTAAATGTTTACAAACGATATTGGCAAAACTGAGGTCGGCTTTTTCCGATGCGGTCGTCTCTCTTCCGCCAGATTCCTTCCATTCGGTATAATTGCCTTTATCATTTTCCTGCGACAACACACCATTGAGAATGGTTTTTGCCTGGTGGGTAGCCGTTGGTTTTGCTTTCAGTACCAGCAATATCCTGTTCTTTTTTGCTTGCAGGATGGTCAGCGCGTCGGACTGGTATCCATCTGCTATCAATACCTCGAAAAACAATTCGCTGATGCCTTCAGCCGTAGCTTTGTCCACTATGCCATTGCAAACCAGCACACCTCCAAAAGCGCTTTCAGGGTCACCGGCGAGTGCGGCATCCCATGCTTCTTTAATGGTAGGGCGCGAAGCTATTCCGCAAACATTAGTGTGCTTAATAATGGCAAACACCGCATCATGCTCCCCGCCTTCTTTAAAAGATTCAAATTCGCTGATCAGTTGAACGGCAGCATCAACATCTACGAGGTTATTGTACGAAAGTTCTTTTCCATGCAGTTTGTCGAATACGGTATCAAGGTCTCCGTAAAAAACACCCTGCTGATGGGGGTTTTCGCCGTAACGTAATATTTGTTGCTTGCCTGAATAATTAAGCGGTATGGCAGAAGAAGGGGTGAAATAGTTGCTGATCGCAATATCGTAGTGCATTACTATTTCAAAAGCTTTTGCTGCAAATGACCGGCGCTGTTCAAAACTGGTTTCGCCATTTTGTGCCTTCAATAAGTTAACTAAAGCGGCATAATCATCCCTGGAGGCAACCACCAGCAGGTCTTTGCAGTTTTTGGCAGCTGCACGTATCATCGAAGGTCCACCGATATCAATCTTTTCAATGATCATTTTTTCGGCTTCTTCAGGCTTTCCTTCAAAAGATGGATCGAGGGCCAGTTTTACGGTTTCTTCAAACGGGTACAGGTCAACAATCACCAGGTCAATTTCCGGGATATTGTATTCCTTCATTTCGGTAAGGTCCTGCGGCACATCGCGTCGTCCCAAAATTCCACCAAAAACAGCAGGGTGGAGTGTTTTAACCCTCCCCCCTAAAATGGAAGGATAAGTGGTTAAACTTTCCACCGCCACGCAGGGAATGCCCAGTTGTTCAATGAATTGCTGGGTGCCACCGGTAGAATATATAGTGATGCCGAGGCTTTGCAGTTGTTTTACTACCGGTTCCAGTCCATCTTTATAAAAAACGGAAATAAGCGCGGAGGAAATTTTCTTTTGCATGGTATGTATTGCTATAAACCCTTCCGGGGCCGTGTTTACCCCATGAAAAGCTGAAGTTATAAATCAAGAACAAAAGCGCCATCATCCGGTACGGAATGGCGGCGCAAATGTAAACTATCGCAGTCATTTTTCCATTCACGGATTTTCCACGAAGTGTTGGAGGCGTCGAATATGTATTGGGGGCATTGGAAAAGCTTTTGCAGGGTGTTTATGCGCACATCTACG
>DASUFG010000518.1:0-4297 GCA_036274715.1 Agriterribacter sp. | reverse complement strand
CACACTTTGTACATCGGATGAAAAAGGCCATATGGGTGAAAGATGGGTTGTTTCGCTGCTCATAAACGGCAGTACACGCGCGGAGAGCTTTTTAAATGCTTCATTCCGGTCGTCGGCATCCGTTAACTCCTCCACGGTTCCCCATGCGATTACACTTTTCCAGTTAGCCATGTTGTTCATGTCGTCGACCTGGAAACATACTTGTGGATTTTTCCTGATAAGATCCATTTTTAATCCTTCGTATGTGTGACTATATACATATACTCCATCGTATGCGTAGCTGACAGGCACTACATATGTAAGATTATCGGCATGGCAGCCTAAACGGCCGACCAGCTGCACTTTTAATAATTCCTCGATCTCATTGCTGTTTAAATTACCTATCATAAGCCGGGCGGTTTTTAGGAGACTGCATTAATGATGTGATATAAATAGCGGAAGGTTCAGCGTACTGAGTATTTTTTGGGCAGTGCTTTGCCTGAAGAAGTTGCTTAACATGTTTCTGCCAAATGCACCCATTACAACAAACATATTCCTTTTTCCAAGCAGGTATCCAAATAGCTCGCCTGATGGATCGCCATTTAAAGTGGTAAAACCTATGCTTGAAAAATGCAATTGTAACAGCTTCTGTATTTTTTCTCTTTCTATCACGGCATCATCGGCGGCCTGTTCGTTTACCTGCAGCACCGTTATTTTTTTATCCGTCAGTTCCGGGAAAAGATGGATAAACTGGCGGATGGAAAACACGGCTGATTTGCTGCCATCGTACGCGAGCAGGATTTCGTCTATGCCGTCAAAGCTCAACGGCGCAAGTATTACAGGACATTCGCTTTTTGATAACAAATCTTTGATAAGCCGGGTGGGTGTTCCCTCCAGGCTGCCATCCAGCGACATATCGGGATCAACAATCAACATGTCCGCAAACCGTGTATCCAGGATCATATCATCCAATAACGGATTTTTGAGATGTTGCACGGACATGTTTACTCCCCTTGACTGGCAGAAGTTTTCAAACATGGTCGTATTCCTTGAATAAGCCTCTCGCACCGCCTTGTTCTCGGGAATTTGCTCGTCGGCAATGGTAGCTACATATGTCATTCCGTGCACCCTTTTTACAACCGGTATATTTTCTGTTTGCAGGGTTTCGATCGCCAGTACCGACAGTTTGGACCTGGTGAGCGTTGCTATAAAACAGGCAAAATCCAATGTATTTGTCTTTGGATCTGCCGCATTGATTGCCACTAATATTTTATTCATACCCGATGGTTTATTTTCAAAACTAACATTCTTTACCCGCGGGGGAAATGACGTAATACCACGTTATTGATGATCCTGGTCAGGTGTTAACCAGGGGAACCAACGAGCATATCCGGTATGCAGGACCAGGGCGGTTTAATTATAGCTCGTTATCATCTTTCAGCAACAACAATGCCCGAATACGAAACCTTTACCAATTACCGCGGGAAGCCGCCGACACGTTTCGTCAAAAACCTGCATGGTAACCCACGATGTCTGCTAGCGGTAGAGCCAAACACTCACAAAAGAATGGATAAGATCATTTTGACGATTTCCCGCAGCGGGTACAACACGATTTCCTCCGGTTGGATTTCTTCAGACAGAAATGGAAATATTTAATCCAATTGTCCGGGCGATCAAAATTTATCCGGCTTTACCTGGTCAAAGACGATTTTTCCTACCCGGTAAATAGTTCATTATGATTGATTTGTGTCATAAAAAAGGAAGCCATTTGTTCCCATTTTTATCACCAAACCGGGCAAGGAATGAGCAGGGTCCAGGCGGGCGGGGATCAGCCTATTGACATTCCATTTTCATTTTTTTAAATTTCTTTAACAAAACCAATTTTCCTGTCTTATTATTTTCGCGGTACCCGCTTAAGGAGCTATTATTTTATTAATGGATGTAAACATTTATTGATGGTATGTTAGCACAATTTTTCAACCCCCGCCAAAACTATTCCAGGGGCTTTATGATTTCAGTTTTTTCCGTTTTTATTGTTTGTTTCTCATCCCCGGCCTTTGCCCAGCAGTCTAAATCAACCTTGTCGGCGCGCCTGATGAATATTGAATCGGCCACAAAGGACCCTTTCCGGTACAATGTGTCGTTACACAATGGAAGCAGCCGGCCACAGGTTTTCGAATTACAGGCAAAGGCACCGGAGGGGTGGATTATGATCTTCCGGGCAGAAGGTAGCCAGGTGACTGCCCTGCGGCTCGACTCGGGCAAAACGCAGGATATGGTTGTAGAGACTACCGCTACACCTGCCACAAAACCGGGCAAGTACAGCATCCCCGTTAGCGCCATCAGTGGCGGCGATACCCTCCGGCTCGACCTGGAAGCCGTGGTGAAAGGCAGTTACAGCGTTGAACTCACCACGCCTACGGGCCGACTGAGTGATGACATTACCGAAGGGAACACTGAGCAGCTTCGGCTCACCATCATAAATACGGGCTCCCTTCCGCTCGACGGACTGGAACTGTCGGCACAATCCCCCACGAAATGGAGTGCAAAATTTGATCCCGCAAAAATTGAACGGCTCGATCCCGGGCAAACGAAAGAAGTGATCGCCACCGTCAGCGTTCCCGATAAAACCATCGCCGGCGACTACATGACCACGTTTACCGCCAAAAACAGCTTTGCCAATGCTAACGCTGCATTTCGTATGACAGTAAAAACTTCGCTGCTTTCGGGATGGATAGGCATAGTGGTTATCCTTATTGCCCTGGGATTAGTGTATTCTCTCATTCGTAAATACGGAAGAAGATAAATTGTTATGGAAAATCCCATCATTGAACTGGAAGGATTGACGAAATACTACGGTTCCGTGAAGGCCGTAGACAATCTTCACCTTAAGATTGACAAGGGGGAAATATTCGGCTTACTCGGGCCCAATGGAGCAGGTAAAACAACCACCATATTGATGATGCTGGGATTGTCGGAACCCTCGGCAGGCAGCGCAAGGGTTTGCGGCATAAACGCCACCAGCAACCCTATTGCCGTAAAGCGGAAGGTAGGTTATATGCCGGATAACGTGGGCTTTTATGATGGCATGACGGCCTTTGAAAATCTGCTGTATATCGGGCGGCTCAACGGGATTGCAGACAGCGAAATAGAAGCCCGTGCACAGGAGACCATGGAAATAGTGGGTTTGGGCGACGAAATGCACAAAAAAACATCCGCCTACTCCCGGGGTATGAAACAACGACTGGGACTTGCAGATGTATTAATCAGGGAGCCGGAGGTCATAATATTGGACGAGCCTACCCTGGGTATTGATCCGGCTGGTGTAAAAGAATTTCTTACCCTTATCCGCCATCTCAGTCGCCGGCAGGGGCTTACTGTATTGCTGTCGTCTCACCACTTGCACCAGGTACAGCAGGTGTGCGACCGCGTAGGCATTTTTGTAGATGGCAGGCTGCTGGTTGAGGGAAATATTGAAACGCTTTCGCGTAATTTATTTGGAGAAGAATCGTACGTGGTGAGCATCACCGTTAGAGATCCTCTTCCCCCGTCGTGGGAGCCTGCCCGGGAATTGCTGCAACTGGAGGGAATTAAAAGTATTGAGGTGGGGGAAAATACTGTGGAGTTATCGTGCCGGGAAGCCATCACGCCGGATATTGTTCGCTTTTTTGTGCAAAAAGGCCTGAATGTAACCGGTGTACACCATAAGGTGTTTGGGCTCGATGAAATTTATCACCGTTATTTTGAAAACAATCAAAAGAAGCATATTTCCAATGGAAAGTCCGCTGGTTTATTTCAAAGATCATTTTTCAAAAGGAGTAACACATAACAGCCGGGTACAGCAGAAAGCTGAAAGCCCTTTTTGGGTGATGGTGCGCAAAGAAACGGGCGATCATATCCGCAGTTGGCGTTTTATTGTAATGCTGGTGCTGATCGTGCTTACCTTCCTTGGATCACTGTACGTATCGTTAAATAACATCAACAAAGCGGTTGCCAATATTGAAGATCCCGACCGCATTTATATTTACCTGAAATTACTGACCACGTCCGACGGTACACTACCCACCTTTCATATATTCCTAAGCTTTCTTGGCCCATTACTCGGCATTGCTCTTGGCTTTGATGCAGTAAACGCGGAACAAAACAGCGGTACATTAACGCGGCTGATGGCGCAGCCGGTTTACCGCGACAACCTGTTACTGGCAAAATTTTGTGGTGCTTTGATGGTAGTGAGCGTTTTGTTTCTGAGCCTTGCTTTGTTAATGATTGGTGGAGGATTGATGATAACCGGAGTACCGATGGAGCCCGTAGAACTGCT
>DASUFG010000517.1:0-3561 GCA_036274715.1 Agriterribacter sp. | reverse complement strand
TGATAGCCCTTTCAGCCACCGTGTTTTCTGTAACAGCCCAGGAGGAAGGCTATTATAAAAGCGGCATTGGGCTTCGTGTGGGTGGGGGATACTATGATGCGATCTCCGCTTCCTTTAAAACTTTTGTCACCAAGCCTGGCGCTATTGAATTGAACCTTGGATTCCGGCCATATGCCAATGTGTATTCTTCCTACAATCAATTTCATCTATCTTTTTCCGCTTCGTACCAGCATCATTTTCCAATAGGATCGGTAGAAGGCCTCAAATCGTTTGTTGGCCGTGGGTTAATCGCATATAATACTTTCTCCAATTATGAAGATTACAAAGGTTTTGGACTTGGAGTCTTTCCAACAGGTGGTGTCGATTATAAATTTGGTAATATTCCATTGAATGTCTCAGTCGATTTCCGGCCGACGATAGCTATTGTAAAACCCGATTACTATGACTATGATTATTTCAGCTACGCGGGGTTTTCCGCGGGAAACGTAGGTGCATCGGTGCGGTATACATTTTGATGTTGCAGGTTAACAACGTCGACCGGGAGTTGGAAGAGATTTCGGCTACCCGGTTTTTTATTCTCATTTTTGGGTTAATATCTCCTGCTATTGACTCCCAGGCAGAATTCTAAAACAAATGTGATGCAAAAGTTACTGGGTGATTAAATTCTCACCCATCATAATTTCTGCTATTTTTTTCATAAGAATTAACATTGCCCGCTTTTCGAAATAGTTGGAAATTCGGGTTTCGAAATTAATGACGATTTTACAGGTTGTCCAGATCGGAAAATGAAAATTACAAACTGCTTATTTTATTTTTGTTATGCCTGAATATTTATATCAAAACGATGCAGCCTGCTGGCGAAAATTAAAAGAAGGAAACGCGGAAGCACTGGGCTACCTGTATGATACCTATATCGACCGGTTATTTCACGCCGCTTTAAAAATGACCGACAACCGGGAACTCGCAAAGGACGCATTGCAGGAAATCTTCATTGAAATTTGGCACTATAGGGCCAGCATTGGTGACGTTAATCATTCTTATAGTTATCTGGTTAAAGTACTGAAAAGTATTATCCTGAAAAAGGTGAAGCGCAAGATTGTAACTGATGAATTGTATGACAATGAACAGGGGCTGAGCGAAGATATGAACATAGAAGAACTGATTATTTCGTCGGACCGGATTACAGAGCAAAAAAGCCGTTTAAACATGGCATTGTCCCATCTCACAACAAGACAGAAACAGGTAGTCAGGCTTCGTTTTTTTGAAGGGCTCACCTATGAACAGATTGCAATAAAACTCAGCATGAATTACCAGTCCGTTAATAACCTTGCGTTCAGGGCTATGATTAATCTCAGAAAGCAGATGTTCCGGACGGCTTCTGTTGCATAACTATCTTTACTTTCGTTATCCACTACTGATCGTACTTTTTTTGCTGAAGCTTCGTGTTTATTATGCCCGGTGAAGCATAATGTCATCTTTGTAGCTATGTGTTGAAAATTCATTTAACGGTACAATAATTTAAGCTATTCTTTTTGTAATAATTAACATTTGTTAGTTTGCAAAATTTGGATAAAATTGAACTTTATTTCAAGAATGGATAATGAGTTTATTTCATCACTGTTGAGACTTGTATGAGATTACCTTACATTACCATTCGGTGAAATAGTAGACAACTTGATTTTTATTAGTCGTAAAACCACAATTTTGACAATCAAAACAACCAAAACCATTTATCACATCAACCGTTTGCTCATGAAAAGAAAACTTAATGCCTTTGTTTCATTACTGCTTATTGTTCCGTTATTTTTCATCACATCCTGCAAAAAGGAAGATGCTCAGGGGGAAGACCTGGCAACTGTAAAGGAAGGTTGGCTGACAGGCACCTGGAAACAGACCGACATTCTCCTGGCGTATGCGATACCCAGTCCATTTGGCGGAACGCTTCCCGTTGGCACAAGCTTGCACGTTTTGGCGCCTTATCTGCCGTTTACGGGACCAAAAATAACGGCGACAAACGACAACGTTTTTACATTCGATGCCAAAGGCGCATATAATCTTAGCGGAAGTATTGATTTTATGTTGCCCAACACTACTAATTCAGGCACCTGGAACATGCAGGTATACGGTTCGGCCCTGCACCTCATGTCTACCGATAATGAAGATACTCCGCTGTGGGTTGATAAAATCGATGCTGAAAATCTGAAGCTGGGATCGTTGAGTACAACGGTTTATATTGCTGAAGTTGACGCTGATATTCCAGTGTACTTCATTTTTGAGAAACAATAACTCCGGGTATTAAAAGTCATTATTTTTTACATCATTCATTTAATAGAACTGTTATGAGAAATCGCTGCTTTACTGCCAGGCTTTTGTGTATTTTTAGCCTGGTTATTATCTTAAATCCGTTGGCGGCTCAGGATATTGCATCCATGGCTGGCTCACAAAAAAATAACAAGGGTAAATTATTTTCGGACTACCATAAGACCGTGGTTACCCACACCGAAAAATCAGCACTTGCCGACTTTGTGATTAAAGGAACGGTAAGAGATCAAAATGGTGTTGTGTCTGGTGTAACGGTTACGGAAAAAGGAACCACTAACGCCACCACTACTGACGCCAATGGACGTTTTTCATTACATGTATCAAGTTCGAATAGTGTCGTTATATTTACATCTATCAGTTATAAAACCCTTGAAATCGCCGTTTCCGGGCGCTCCAATATTGAAATCACGCTCGAGAATACAGCCCAGGAACTTTCCGCAGTGGTGGTAACCGCATTGGGTATTACCCGTGCTAAAAAATCCCTTGGCTATTCCGTTGAAGAAGTTGCGGGTAAAGAAATGAACCGGGTTGCCCAGGAAAATGTACTAAACGCCATGTCGGGCAAAGTGGCTGGTGTTACTATCAACCAAACCAGCGGGTCAGGTTCATCGGTGAGCATGATTATAAGAGGGGCTACCTCGCTCAGCAGCGACAACCAGCCTTTATTTGTGATAGATGGGGTACCTATTGCTAATACTCTTAATAATGTTAGCCAGGTAGGTAATGATAATCGTGTAGATTATGGCAACGCCATGGGAGGTGTGAATCCGGATGACATAGAAAATGTGTCAATTCTTAAAGGACCAAGTGCGGCGGCTCTCTATGGCTCCCGGGCAGGGAATGGGGTGGTATTGATTACCACAAAAAGCGGTAAGGGTGTAAGAAAACTTACGGTAAGCCTTACGTCTAATACTGTTTTTGAAAAACCATATAAATTTCTAAACTGGCAGTCACAATTCGCATCCGGGGTATTCCCTGCCACTCCCGTTTCGATTTCCGGTAATATATTGACTGATCCGCTGGGCGCTTCCGACCCGCGGTTCAACCCCGACTACGTGATTATTGATGAATCAACGAGTGGTGGGGGTGGACCCGAATTGGACAAGGGATATTTGGGATTGCAATGGAATAGCCCTTTAGATGAAAACGGTAACCAGATTGCCACACCATTGATATCTCATCCCGACAATGTTAAGAACTTCGTTCAAACCGGTATTACCACAACCAATGGCGTTTCTG
>DASUFG010000516.1:0-5127 GCA_036274715.1 Agriterribacter sp. | reverse complement strand
TAGTTCTGTCAATACTCTTATCATGCATCATCACCAGCACGCCGTCTTTGGTTTCTCTCACATCCGCTTCAATAATATCTACACCAAGCCTGATGGCTTCTTTCATGGCCGCAATAGAATTTTCGGGATAGTTCGCATGGGCAGCCCGGTGAGAAGCTACCAATATCCTGTCGGGACGATTATGAAAATCATAAAGAATACTGTCCAGGTTGGATTGCGCCCCTGCAAGACCGGCAACCAATATTAATGTGAATGATAAAATGATCCGTTTGAAATACACAGTATATAGTTTATAGTTTGATGTTTATAGTTTCCTCTACAGCCAGCGGCTTTCAGCAATCAGGTATCAGCTATCAGGTGTCAGGTACCGAATTTCGTAGTTAGCCAGTAGTCATGCACATTGGGTTCTCAGCAATCAGCCGGGAGCTTTCAGCAATCAGGTATCAGCTATCAGGTATCAGGTGTTGAATATCGTAGTTAGCCAGTAATCATGGACATTTAGTTCTCAGCAATTAGCGAGTAATCTATTGATAGGCTCAGCGTTCTCGACTCAGGGCTCAAATCTCAAAGCTGACAGCTCATGGCTCACGCCTGATACCTGGCACCTGATACCTGGCACCTGATACCTCAACCTGATACCTCAACCTTTGTCACTGTCCGCCCGTTACTTCCGTAATCGGTTTTCCAATACTGCCGCTGGGCATTTGTATATGCAGTAAGGCAGCTAAAGTAGGCGCAATGTCTGTCATACCGGTTACCTTGTTCGTATAACCGGGCTTTATTTTCCAGCCCATCCATACCAGCGGAATATGCGCATCATAAGGATACCAGGTACCGTGGGTAGCGCCCTGAAGACTGCCACCCTTCCATGTGGGTTGTGGAATAACCACAAAATCACCGCTGCGTTTTACATTGTAACCATTGATCAACATCGATTTCATTACACCCGGAATAGGCGCAGTTCCCAATGTTGAAGTAGCCAGCACATTAGCAATACCGGGCGCTTTAAGCAGTGTTGCCTGTATGGCTTTTTCGAGGTCGGCGTGGCTAATGCCTTTCTGATCAATTGCCTCCCAATTCATATACAATTGATTATTGTCGAAAGAAAGAATAGGTTTTTCAATGCCAAACTTTTGTTTCAGCGCATCATTTATCGCACCCGAAAAATCCTTATCTGAAATGGCGCCCGAAGGCATTTTGTTTTCCAGGTAATAGCCGGGAGACTCAGACACTCCGTGATCGGCAGTAATAAAATACAGGTAATTTCCTTTTCCAAATCTTTTATCGAGGTAGCTAAAAAAATCGGCCAGTTCCTTATCAAGCCGAAGATAATTGTCTTCCACTTCAATGGAGTTGGGGCCGTAAGTATGCCCAATAGCGTCTGGGCTTGAAAAACTAACCGCCAGGAAGTCGGTGAACTTTCCGCCACCCAAATCGTAGCCTTCAATGGCGGCTTTAGCAAAATCAAAAGTGAGCGTATTGCCATAAGGTGTTGTACGTACCGCTCCGTAATTTTTACCAATAAATTGTTTCAGGCGATGCGGGAAAACCGGTTTTTCCTCGCCGTTTGCCGCACCCTCGTACGATTTATCGTCAGCGGCACTCAAGGTATAGGTTTTGATTGGATACAAGGTTTCCCAATTATCTTTATAATATTTGTCAACCATTTTCTTTTTATTAAAGCGCTTAGCCCATTCCGGTAGTTCACTCATATAATACGTGCTGGTAACAAAATTACCGTCGGAACCATTGTACCAGAATGCAGCTGTAGCGGCGTGTCCCGCCGGCAAAATAGAAGCCCGGTCTTTAATGGCTACGCCCACCGTTTTACTCTGATAATTAGAAGCGATACGCAACTGGTCGGTGATAGTGGTGGCTAAATTATTGTGGGGCGAGGCACCTGTGCCTGCTTTTTCGGACCCCACAAGGTTAACAGATTCATCCTCTACACAACCTATCGTTTTGCCCATGGAACGCTCGTACCAATCGTTGCCTACAATACCATGCACGGCTGGTACAGATCCGGTATATACACAGGTGTGACCGCAAGCGGTAATGGTGGGTGAATAATCAATTAACGTGTTCTCGCATGAAAAGCCTTCCCGCAGCAGCCGCTTAAACCCACCCTCGGTATAGCGATTTTGAAAACGGTATAAATAATCCCACCGCATCTGGTCTACCATCATGCCCACAATTATTTTGGGCCTCGACAAGTCTGGAGAAGTATTTTTGCCTGTCGATTGAGCTTGCACAGAAACCAGGGATATCAGCAATAATCCCAACAAATACATTTTACATTTCATCATTATATATTTTTCCGTAAATAGAATACTTTAAAAAACGGGCAAAGTAAACGGATTTGAGCAAACTGGTGTTACTTTTATATTAATCAATTGTAAAAAATTATTTGCCTTCTATCAACCTGTTATTGCCCTTCTTTTGCTTGACCAATTCGAACGCATCAAATAATTCGCCCGTTGCTTTGTAAGATTTATACGAAAGTTTTTCGCCATCAACTGTGATGATTTGATATAACTGCCCGTTGCCGCCACTTTTATCCATCCACTCCTGTTTGTTTTCTTCATACATTTTTGACCCGCTCACAGACACTACATACATGGTACCCGACTCCTCGTTTTTACCCGGCATAGGGATCTTTTTCATTCCCCTTCCATACGCGTGATCGTGTCCCTGCAATACGAGATCAACTCTATATTTGTTGAATATGGGCTGAAAGTTCACGCGGAGGTTTTCATTATCCCGGTTGGCTTTTACTGAATACACGGGGTGATGAAACACCACGCAGGTCCAGCGGTTAGGGTTATTTTTCAAAAGCCCTTCCAGCCAATCCATTTCTTTTTGCATCATTTCACCACCGAACCATATGGCTTGCGAGTTCAATGAAATAAAACGCACACCCTGTATATCAGAATAGTAGCAGGTTTCTTCCAATCCTGCAGGGCCGTTTTCGGGAAGCGTAAATTGGGGGCGCCAGAAACTGGTTAACTCATTTACACCCGCTTCATTGTCGGCATGTTCATGATTACCTGGCGACATCATTCCCGGAATGGTGCTGTGGATAAAACTGCCACCGTAAAATATCTCGCCCCATTCGTGATCATTAAGTCCACGGTTTACAATATCGCCAGCATACATAACCAGTTTTGCATCAGGCGCTTTTGCATAAGCGTCCCGTATCACCCGTGGCCACAGCGTTTTTAGCCCGTTTTGTGGATCACCGAGGTATATAAACGAAAATTTTTCTCCGGGTGTTTTCCCGGCTGTTTTAGTCTGAAACCATTCGCTCCAGTAATTCCCCTGTCCTACCCTGTACATATACAAGGTTTGTGGCTGCAGGTTGTTAATGACCGTGGAATGGTAGTTCACAGAAATATCCTGGTATTGAAACGGCAAAGTGCCTGCTGTATATCGCACCGCTTTGGAAACTTCCCTGGGATCTGCGGTAGCCGGCATTATTTCTACCAGCCCGGTCTTTACGGAGTCACATGTGCGCCAGGTGACCGCCAGCGAGGTAGAAGGATCCTGGGTTACATTCAGCACAATCCGATCGGGCCAGGGCGTTGCAGGAAAAGGATTTACCTGCTGCGATTGCGCTCTTACAGTAATCGCCATTAGTAAAATACCGCAAACTATCCATGTTCCGGATCTCATAGTAAAAACAGTTTTTTTTAATAGCATCATCACATTTCAATGAATGAATAAAACGCCCGGCGTTTACCGGTACTATTTTTTGCCCGGTTTCCGCTCTATCAACTTATTGGGTTCTCGTTTTTGCTTAACCAGGTCAAATGCATCGTATAACTCACCGGTTGCGGTATAGGCTTTATAACTCAATGTATTTTTTTCCACGGTTATTAACTGGAACAACTGTGTGTAGGTTGCCGATACATCCATCCATGTTCCCTCAAATGCAGACGACATTTTAGATCCGCTTACCGACAACACATACATGGTTCCGGGTTTATTCTTTTTGTCCGGTTCGGCACGGGGAATCTTATCCATCCCCCTCGCATAGGCATGATCGTGACCCTGCAACACGATATCCACCTTATATTTATCAAATAAGGCTTTAAAGGTTTCGCGCATCCTGGTGTTATCGCGTGTTGGTCGTATAGAATAAAACGGATGATGAAAAACAACGGCCGTCCATTTATTCGGATTATTTGCCAACAGGGAATCAACCCATAACTTTTGCCTGCTCATATCCTGGTCCGATTCTTCCACGCGATAAGAATTGATGGAAATGAAACGCATACCCTGCACATCCGTATAGTAACTTGTTTCCTTCAACCCTTCAGGGCCATTCTCTGGAAGCGTAAACTGCGGGCGCCAGAAAGCGGAAAGCGTATCTCCTGTTCTTGCATATTCATGATTGCCCGGCGAAGGCATGCCGGGTATGCTGCTGTGAATAAAACCTCCGCCGTAAAATAATTCTCCCCATTCGAGGTCGCTGTTGCCGCTGTTCACGATGTCCCCCGCATATAAAATTAAATTGGCATCCGGCATTTTGGCATAGGCCGTTCTGATGACTCGTGGCCACAACGATTTTATTCCAGCCTGCGCATCGCCCAGGTAAATAAAAGAGAGTTTATCGCCCACCCTGCCGGCGGTGGTAATATGAAACCATTCGCTCCAATGGCTGTTGGTGCCCACACGGTACATGTAACGTGTGGCGGGTGAAAGATTCCTGACCACTGCAGAATGGTAGGTAGCCCTGATGTTTTCAAACCGGAAAGGTTCGCTCACTGCCGGATGGCTCATGGCTTTTGAAACAGTCTCGGGGTTGGCGGTAACAGGCATGATCTCTACAAAGCCGATTCTAACGGTATCGCAGGTACGCCAGTTAATGCCTACCGAAGTGGAGGGATCCTGGGTTACATTCAATACTATTCTATCGGGATCCGCGGCAGGGGGAAACGGGTTATCTGCTACGGTTTGGGCGTGCAGAGTGGTGCAAACAGCCGTTACCAGTAAAAAGATACTGGCATATAAACATTGATATTTTTTGTTGTGATCCTTTGTTAACATTCCGGCTACATCAATTAAATAGTACACGCTTATTCTGTAATTTCTTTCACGGCATCCGCGATCGGATGATCGGCCTTG
>DASUFG010000515.1:0-4495 GCA_036274715.1 Agriterribacter sp. | reverse complement strand
GGACAAGTCGTTTTTGATAAAAGCGAAGTTCGAGCCGCCGTGTGCAATGGGTTTATACGGCATGTTAATTTGATTATCAAAAAGTGAGCTACAATAAAAAACGGGACAAAGTAGAAAAGTCTTACTTTGTCCCGTCAAGTTGGCCTACCTGGATTCGAACCAAGACAAATAGAACCAAAATCTATTGTACTACCATTATACTATAGGCCAATCTTAACTTTCTCAAAAAAGTTGAGGGCCGCAAAAATAAATACTCGCAGCATGTAAACCAAATTTCATTCTGGCTTAATTAATAGCTTTCACCAGGTAATAATGTTTCTTGCCCTTTTGTATTAATACGTATTGATCATGCAGTAGATCTGCCGCATTAATTTCTTTTGAAATGCTGTCAATTTTTATGCGATTAATGCTCACTCCCCCGTTTTGAATCATTTTTCTGGCTTCTCCTTTGCTTGAAAAACTGCCCGTTTCCACCAAAAAACTAGTAATATCAATGCCGTTGTTAATTTTTTGTTTTGGGAAGTCAAATTTTACCACTCCATCCATGTTTTCTAGGTCCGCTGCGCTTAAAGATTCGATTGGGGCTGTTTGTTGCGAAAATAATTTCGCCGTCGTTTCAAGAGCTTTCAGATATTCTTCTTCCCCGTGAATAAAAATCGTGACTTCTTTTCCCAACGCTTTTTGCAGCGTCCTTGCACCTGGGTCTTTATGATGTTGCTCCAGTAGAACGCTGATTTGCTCCTGCGTTAAGAATGTAAATATTTTGATCCATTTCTCCGCATCATCATCAGACGCGTTAAGCCAGAATTGGTAAAATTGGTAAGGTGAGGTTCTTTCGGCATTAAGCCAGATATTGCCCTGTTCCGACTTGCCAAATTTGCCGCCATCTGCTTTTGTGATCAGGGGGCAGGTAAAGGCAAATGCTTCGCCACCCGCTTTACGCCGTATCAGTTCCGACCCTGTTGTAATATTACCCCATTGGTCGCTTCCCCCCATCTGTAGCTTACAATTTTTATGTTTGTACAACCAATAATAATCGTAGCCCTGCATTAACTGGTACGCAAATTCGGTATAACTGATGCCCGTATCGCCCTCAATACGTTTTTTTACACTGTCTTTCGACATCATATAATTAACTGTAATATGCTTCCCCGTGTCTCTCAGGAACTCGATAAAACCAATCGTACTGAACCAATCGTAATTATTGACTAATTCTGCCGCATTCGGGGAACTCGCTTTAAAATCGAGATGTTTTTCTAATTGCTTTTTGATGCCGGCTACATTAATTGCCAATTGTTCCTCGCTGAGTAGGTTTCTTTCTTCACTTTTGCCACTGGGATCGCCAATCATACCGGTTGCACCACCTAATAGGGCAATGGGCTTATGTCCTTTTTTTTGCAGGTGAACCAATAACAAAATAGGCACCAGGCTGCCAATATGCAGGCTGTCTGCTGTGGGGTCAAAACCTATATAAGCCGTGGTCATTTCTTTGTTTAGCTGTTCTTCGGTTCCCGGCATTATATCCTGCAGCATGCCCCTCCATTTCAGCTCTTCTATTAGCGTCATTTTCAATCCGTTTCCGGCAAAAATAATGTTAGTTTACAAATGACAATAATTTGATTATAAATCCGTTATAAAACCTTGTTTTTAAGCATCACCACCGCTTAAATGTTCCTGTGTATATTTGCATTCCCAAAGGATCGGGCAGGGCTGTCGAATAAAGCCTAATTGCTTATCAGAAAATAAGTTGAATGAAAAAAGTGTTTTTGAGATTAGTTTTGATTGTCCTGTTAAGTAGTAGCATAAGTTCTTATGCCCAGTTCCGTAAATATTCGAATGAGTTTTTGAACATTGGTGCCGGTGCCAGGGGGCTTGGAATGGGTGGTGCCCAGGTTGCATCGGTTAACGATGGCAACGCAGGATATTGGAACCCCGCTGGGTTGGTCCATATTAAGGATAACCCGGTGATTAATTTCATGCATGCAGAATACTTTTCGGGTATTGGTAAATACGATTACGGTAGTGTGGCCATTCCATTGAGTGATAAAAAAAGAACCATTGCCTTATCATTGCTCCGTTTCGGGGTAGATGACATTCCAAACACTTTATATCTTGTTGAACCGGATGGTTCGATTAACTACAATAATATCCGGTCTTTCTCCTCCGCCGATTACGCGTTTCTTTTTTCGTATGCCCAAAGCGTAAAACAAGTGGGTAACAAAACATTCAGTTACGGTGTAAATGCAAAAGTAATTCACCGTAATGTGGGAAGTTTTGCAAAGGCCTGGGGTTTTGGTTTGGATGCCGGTGTGCAAATGCAAACCAAACGATGGAAACTGGGCATATCGGCAAGAGATATTACAACCACCTTCAATGCATGGAGTTTTAGTTTTACCGAGGAAGAGAAAGAAGTGCTTTATCTCACAGATAATCAGATTCCGGTTAAATCAACAGAATTAACTGCTCCCCGGTTGGTATTGGGAGGCGCATATGATTTTGCGCTGGGTAAAAATTTTAACCTGCTTGCCGAGGCTAATTTCGACATCACTTTTGATGGTAAACGCAATGTAGTGGTAAGCGCCGATCCGGTGAGTATTGATCCCAGGGTGGGCATGGAGTTGGGGTATAAAAACCTGATTTTTGTGCGCACGGGCATCTATAATTTCCAGCGTGCGCTGGCAGATGGAGACACACTCAACCAAAAGAAAGTGTGGATTTACCAGCCCAGCCTTGGAGCGGGTTTTAAACTCAAACACGTAGCTGTGGATTATGCTTATACTAACCTCGCTAATCAATCCAACCCCTTATATACGCATATTTTTTCTTTGCGGTTAGACCTGGTGAAAAAAGAAAAGAATAAAGGCGTAAAAACAAACTAGAGTATGTCAAAACGGATTTTATTTATACTATTCGTATTATCTTCTTTCGCTGCCAGCGCGCAGTATAATAATGAATGGATCAATTACAACAACACCTATTATAAATTTTCTATTGCCAAATCAGGGCTGTACCGTATTCCACAAACCACACTTCAAGCTGCGGGTTTAAGCAATACGCCTGCTGAACAGCTTCAACTATGGCGGAACGGCATACAGGTTCCATTATTCACTTCTGTTAGCTCGGGAACTTTGGGCGCAGCAGACTTTATAGAATTTTTCGGCGAAATAAATGATGGCAAACCCGACACTAAACTATACCGGGACATCAATAACCAGCTTTCTGATAAATGGAGCCTCGAGACAGATACCGCCACATTCTTTTTAACGGTCAATCCCGGCGGTGTTAATCTTAGAATGGTTAGTGAAACCAACAATGTGGCAGGCAATATCCTGCCTGCCGAGCCTTATTTTATGTACACTTACGGCAAGTACTATAAAAATAAAATAAACCCCGGCTACGCCGGTCTGGTGGGCGAATATGTGTATTCATCAGTGTACGATAAAGGAGAAGGATACACCAGTAACGATATCCGGCCGGCAACGCCGTTGAGCGAAACAGTAAACAACCTGTATGTATACAATGGTGGTCCGGATGGCACGTTTTATGTGGCGGGAGCTGGAAATGCATTAAACAACCGTAATCTTAAGGCCGACATTAATAACACCCAAATGGTGAATGTTGCAATGGATGTTTTTAACGACAAGCGCCAACTGGTTACTTTGCCGGTGAGTATATTAAGTTCAGGTAGTGCGGTTGTGAAGATCACAAACACTTCATCTAACCCCAACGACAGGATGGTAATTTCAAAGTACGAAATAACCTATCCACGTCAATTTAACTTTGGTGCCAGCACCAATTTTTCATTTGAACTGCCGTCTACCAGTACAGGAAATTTTCTAAGAATTACCAATTTCAATTTTGGCGGAACTGCGCCGGTATTGTATGATCTTTCAAATCTGAAAAAATATACCGGTGATATTTCTGAATCGGGTGTTGTAAAATTTGCGCTACCGCCATCGTTACAAAAAAGAAGGTTGGTACTCCTGAATGTGGTGGGTGCCAATGTGAACATGGTTAATAACCTGGCTTCCCGGAATTTTACGGATTATGCGCAGCAGGACAATCAGGGAAATTATCTTATCGTCAGTAACCCTTTGTTATATAATGGACCCAATGGCAACCCGGTGGAAGCATACAGGCAATATCGCAGTTCGGAGCAGGGAGGAAGTTTTATTGCTAAAGTGTATGATATTGATCAGTTAACCGACCAGTTTGCGTTTGGCATTAAGAGGCATCCCTTCGCAATAAAAAACTTTGTCAAGTATGCTTCGGATCGTTATCAAACACCAATAAAGGCCGTCCTTTTGATAGGCAAGGGTGTGAATTATATTGACGCCCGGAAGAATGAAGCCAATGCGCTATTAAATAAGCTAAACCTGGTGCCACCTTTTGGACATCCGGCATCAGATAATTTGCTTGCCACCAGGGACAATGCATCTATTTCAGATATACCGATCGGCAGGTTATCGGTGGTTACACCGCAGGAAATTGAAAT
>DASUFG010000514.1:0-10303 GCA_036274715.1 Agriterribacter sp. | reverse complement strand
TATCCGGAAAACGCCGCAATTAATACGTGGAAAAGAACCATTCGTTTAAACCGGGGCAAGAATGTTGCAGTAACTGACCTGGTATCTCTGAATAAAACAAACGAACTGGTAGAGCATGTAATGACCTGTTACCCAGCCGAGCTAACCAAAGAAGGAGAGCTGGTGATACATTTTAGCTCAGAAAAAACAAGTGCCAAAGACTTTGTTATCCGTTACAAGCCCCGCCAAATGGAAGTGTCGGTAGAAAAAATTCCATTAACAGCGATGGAGGACAAGGGGGTACTCCAAAAATGGGGAGACAATATTTACAGGATCAATTTTAGAATGAGCCAACCAAAAGCAAAAGACAAAATCAATTTTTTAATTGCGCCCAAATAATTCATCCTTACAGCCAGGCAGCAAAAATTTAACGATGCACTACATAGAAACACCCATATGATTAACAAAAAGAAAGGAGTAAAAAACTCCATACACCACATTGCAGAAGCCTTGCATTTGTCGCCGGCGACTATTTCGCGGGTGCTCAACAATCATCCGCATGTCCATGAGTCAACACGAAGCAAGGTGATGATGATGATAGAGGAATTGGGATACAAACGCAATGTAATGGCCTCCAGCCTGCGAACCAATAAAACCAACACCATCGGGCTTATTGTTCCGAGTATTTCCATGTTCGTTCATACCGAAGTCACTACGTCTATTCAAAACGAGTTGCATGCGCATGGCTACAACCTCATCATCTGCCAGTCGAACGATTCTGTTGAAATTGAAAAGGAGCTGGCACGTACTTTATATGCGTTTCGCGTGGATGCGGTAATTGCGGCCTGCACGTTATTTACTGCTGATTGCAGTCATTTTGATATTTTAACCCAAAACAATATTCCTGTTGTCTTTTATGACCGCGTGCCCCTAACACCTTATCCCGCCTGTATAGTAAAGGGTGATGATTTTCGCGGTGCCTTCCTCGGCACTTCGCATTTAATTGAACTGGGGTCACGACGCATTGCATACATCACTGGTCCTTTGGATTGTAATATTTATCTTGACCGGTATGCTGGTTTTGAAAAAGCGATGCAGCAGCATAAACTGCCTATTATTAAAGACTATATTTTTTACCACGAACTGAATGCAGACAACGCGAGAAAATCATTGCACCGGTTATTTGATAAGGCGCCCTTCCCCGATGCTATTATGGCCGCTAATGATGTAACAGCACTCACCGCTTTGCAATTTGCCAAAGAGATTGGAATACAGGTGCCTAAAGGATTGAGAATTGTGGGCTACTCCAACGACCCCCGATCGTCTATTACCACACCTTCGATCACCACCATTGAGCAATTTCCCAGGCGTATGGGTAAAGTTGTAGTGAATGAGTTATTAAAGATTTTGAAGAATGGCACGCAAATTACAGAAATTGATCAAACACCAATAATCACGCCGGTTGAACTGATCAGGCGGATGTCTACATAAATACAGATATTATTAAAAAACAAAAATAAGCATTGATGAAAAAAGATAAACTCTGCCTTACGGTTATTGGCAGCCTCTTTGCGCTACTTGTTGTGGGGCAAACCAATAAGAGTTCAATGAAGCAACTCATTAACGACAACATGCAGTATGCGGCCGGTCAATATAAAGTGCTCATGCAGCAGGTGCCGCCGGAAGAAATGCCGAGGTCGTACAATGATTCAACAAAACAACTGGTAACCAGCAATACCAGTTGGTGGTGCAGCGGCTTTTACCCCGGTACATTATGGATGATTTACGATGCCACCAGGGATGAGGCTATTAATCAGGAAGCGGAAAAAAGACTGGCTATCCTGGAAAAAGAAAAAAATAACACCGGCACGCACGATCTTGGGTTTATGATGTTGTGCAGCTTTGGTAATGCGTATAAAATCACTAAAAACCCTGCTTACAAAGAGGTGATATCTACTGCTGCCGCTTCACTGTCTACCAGGTACCGGCCATCTATCGAATCTATTCAATCCTGGAACAAGAGTGAAAAATTTAATTGTCCCGTTATTATTGATAATATGATGAACCTTGAATTGCTGGAGTGGGTTGCTAAAAATGGCGGGGATGATAAGTTTCATCAAATTGCGGTGAGTCATGCCAATACCACCATAAAAAATCATTATCGCAGCGATTATAGCTCTTACCATATTGTGGATTATGACCTGGAAACAGGCCATGTAATCAAAAAAGTTACCCACCAGGGATATGCGGATGAATCTGCCTGGGCAAGGGGACAGGTTTGGGGCTTGTACGGATTTGTTACCATGTATCGCTTTACTAAAGATGAGCAATATTTATCGCAAGCGAAGCATATAGCGCAATTCCTGCTCAACCACCCTAATCTTCCTGCAGATAAAATTCCCTACTGGGATTTTAACGCGCCGGATATTCCGAACGCTTTGCGCGATGCCTCTGCAGGAGCCATTATGGCTTCCGCCTTACTGGAATTAGGGCAGTATACCAAAGGAAAAGAAAAGCAGGGGTGCATTACGGCGGCCGAAACAATGATCCGCAGTTTGTCTTCACCAGCCTATAGGGCCGCACCAGGCACCAATGGTGGTTTCCTGCTCGAACATAGTGTGGGGCATCTGCCCGGGCATTCAGAGATCGACGTGCCGCTTACCTATGCCGACTACTATTTTATAGAGGCGCTTGCCCGGTATAAAAAATGGTACCTGTAAAAAGATAATTTGTTGTACGATGGAAAACGCTCAAAAGCTGGTAGAGGCTCTTTTGATCAATGCGGATTGAAGCACGATGGTTTCATCTGTTAGCACAAACGATTTTTTGTCGAGCGCTTTAAAAAGCATGGATGCCGCCGTTTTGCCAATCTCAAAAGCCGGTTGCGTAATGGTGGTCATGGAGGGATTCAATAATGAAGCAGTTTGCAGGTTCGAAAAGCTAATCACTTTTACATCCTTCGGGATAGAGAGCTGGAGTTCCCTGCACACCTCGTAAGTGAGTATAGCATACCGTTCAACTGCGGCAAAAACACCGTCACATTTTTGGGTGCGCAACAATGTTTTGATGGACTCAAAATCCTTTTTATCATCATTGGTACAATTCACTATCAATGATTTGTTGCATGATATGTTGTGATCAAGCAATGCTTGCCGGTAACCCAGCATCCTCTTATTGCCAATTGAAATATGGTTAGATATAGCCAGGTGCCCGATTTTTGTACAGCCCTGCTCAATGAGGTGGCGGGTGGCGGTGAGGCCGCTTTCATAATCATTGGTGGTTACCTTAACGGTGTCCACATCTTCACACACCCGGTCAAAGAATACAATCGGAATGTCTTTTTCCTTTAATTCACGAAGGTGGCTGATATCACAGGTGGTGCTGGATACGGAGACCAGCACACCATCTACCCGGCCATTGGCAAGGTGCCGGGCATACATCACTTCCTTTTTGTAATCTTCGTGTGTTAAATAAATGAGCACGTGGTAGCCCTTTTCTTCTGCAACAGATTCAATGCCGTTCATCGCCAGCCCAAAATAGTTGTTGGAAATTTCGGGTAAAATAACCGCAATTGTTTTACTCTTGTTTTTGCGCAGGCTGCTGGCGTGAGGGTTGGGTTGATAATTCAGGTCTTTGGCGAGCGCCAGTACTTTTTCTTTAGTCTCCGTGCCGATGTCGTAGCTGTCCCGCAATGCTTTCGACACTGTGGACACAGACAGGTTGAGGATCTTTGCCAACATTTTAAGATTCACAGATCCCATAAAAAATCAGGGTTAAGGAAATAAAGATTCAAAATTACTATGAATTGGTGGCTGAGGATAACAAAAACTATTGAGCAAGCTGTTAATTAACCACAATTGATCAAAACCATTATTCCTGTTAAAAAGAATACGTTATCCGGGTACAATTTAGCCGTTTGACTCCGGAAATTCAAAATTAAAGCATTGGGACTGGCTCTTTTCTTTGCAACCTAAAAAAGTGATTACCACATAAGGTAGCGCAAATGTTTTCACTTCCTTTTACCTGCCCATCCAACAAATTTCTGCCCAGAACAAAGCTCACCCCCTGCAATAACTCATTTTTTCCCCCTGTCCTCTTAAATATTATCAACTGTTTGGGTTAATACCCACCACCGGGCCATCCAGAGTTTGCGGTTAATCCATTGACGCACAGTATTTTCCGTAGGTCGCAAGTAGCCAGGTGTCAGTGCAACTACGATTATGCTATCAACAGTAGGAAAATAATATATTAAAAGAATATTAATTTTTTTTGGAAGATATTATGCATAAACATTAGTTTTATGCGAAAGGAAACGAAATTTAAATACTTTTTTATGCTTTTTAACATTAGAATAATAAATAACCAAAACAAAATGTAATGAAAAGAAGATTATTATTTGCACGACTTTCGGCTTTTTGTCTTGCTCTCGCATGCAACGCCGGATTAACGTATGGGCAGGTTAACACCGTTTCGGGAACGGTAACATCAAATGGAGATAAAAAGCCTTTGCTGGGCATTTCAGTCAGCGTAAAAGGAACTTTATCGGGAGTGGTGACCGATGAACAGGGCAGCTATTCATTAAGCGTGCCGCAGCCTGATGCTACTATTGTATTTTCTTCTGCAGGCTATGCTACCCAGGAGGTGAGTGTAAACGGCCGGTCATTGATTAACGTTTCGATGGTTGCGGAAAATAAAGAACTCTCGGAAGTGGTGGTTACGGCTTTTGGTGTTGAGCGGCAGAAGAAATCATTGGCATATTCTACACAGGTGGTAGAAGGCAATAAGTTAACAGAAGCCAGGGAAACCAATGTTGTTAATTCATTGAAAGGTCGTGTTGCTGGTTTACACGTGAACCCTTCCAGCGGTGGTGCTGGCGGATCGAGTTATGTAATGATCCGCGGAAACAGCTCCCTCACTGGCAACGGTCAACCGTTGTACGTGGTGGATGGTGTTCCCATTGATAACCAAACGCTGGATCCCACCGAGGTTTGGGGTGGAAGGGATTATGGCGATGGCGTTAATAATATTAACCCCGACGATATTGAAAACATAACCGTGTTAAAAGGGCCGGCGGCCGCCTCTTTATACGGAGCCCGCGGGTCTAACGGGGTAATTTTGATTACTACCAAAAAAGGCAAAAAAAGGAAGGGCGTTGGTGTAGACTTTAATTCAAACGCCACTTTTGAAAAACCCAATGTAATACCCACTCAACAAAATGTTTGGGCAGGTGGATATGATGATAATTACGGATCATTTGGTACCACCACTATCGACGGACAGGAATATTCTACCTGGCCAAGCTGGCTGGTAGATAACTACGGTGGCAAAATGGATGACCGTTTAATCGTCATAGATAAATGGAAAGAAGCCGGGCTGGTGCCGCTTACCGCACAACCTGCAGATAATTTAAAGGATTTTTATCAAACCGGCTCTACCATAACCAATACCCTTGGGGTATCTGGCGGCAGCGAAGCGGTGACCTACAGGCTTTCTTTATCGGATATGCATAACCAGGGCATTATACCTTTAACAAAATTGCAAAGGCAAACCGTTAACCTCCGGGTAACCGCAAACCTTTCTCCACGACTGTCTGTTGATGCCAAAGTCAACTATATAAAACAAAAAGGCACCAATCGCCCGCAAAACAATTCATACTCTCAAAACCCGGTAACAGCATTAAACCTCCTGCCTCGCTTTGCTGACCTGGAGATGATGAAAAATTATAAGAAGGAAGACGGAACCCCGGCCCAGATTAATGGAGCAAAAAATCCGTACTGGATTATTAATGAACTAACTGGTCACGATACAAGAGACAGGGTTATCGGGTATGTTTCTGCAAAGTATCAGTTTACCAACTGGCTGAGCTTACAAGCCAGGACCGGGACGGATTTTTATACCGATGTGCGTTACGAACAAAAGAATCAGTACACGGATGGTGAAAATGGAAGTGTTACCAATAACGAATTTTTAGTGAGCGAAACCAATAGCGATGTGCTGCTCCAGGCTAACGGTAAATTATCAGAACATTTTACGGGTTCATTTTCCGTGGGTGCCAATCATTTGAAAAGGCACCAGGAAGTAACAGGTAACTCCGGTACGAATTTAAATGTGCCCGGCTTATACCATATTAGCAATATGCAAAATGTAACCCCACGGCAGTATTCTGTAGGCAAAGAAATGAATTCCGTTTATTTCGCGGGACAACTGGGATACAAAGGTTATCTCTACCTCGATATTACCGGAAGAAACGACTGGTCTTCTACGCTCGGCGCTAACAACTACTCTTTCTTTTACCCATCCGTAGGTGCAACCTTTGTATTTACAGAGGCACTTCATATGGATGAGGGATTTCTTACCTATGGTAAATTGCGTGCATCCTATGCCGAGGCGGGCAATGATGCCAGCCCTTACCAAACCAAAGCCGGGTATACCGTAACCAGCAGTAATTCGTATAACGGACAGCCCTATGCATACATACGGTCCGACATACCGTTAACGGATCTTAAAAATGAATTAACCCGTTCTTATGAGTTTGGAACGGAATTGCGTTTTCTGAACAACAGGTTGGGGATCGATTTAACCTATTATAATGCTTCCACCGTTAACCAGATATTACCAGTAGAGATTTCTGCAACAACAGGCTTTAGCACAAGGTTAATTAATGCCGGTGAAATCAGGAACGAGGGGTTTGAGGTATTTCTTACCGGAACGCCGGTTAGGAGCAAAAACTTCAGCTGGGATATCGCGTTGAATCTTTCCAACAACAAATCAAAGGTAGTTTCTCTTGCAGGAGATATTACCACCCTTACCTTAATGGACCCGGGCTATGGTGCGAGTATCCAGGCAAGAGTGGGTGAACCCTTTGGAAATATTGTTGGATACCGTAAGATGAGAAATGAAAACGGGGATGTGCTGTTAACAGCCGATGGTAAGTACCAGAGAGGCACCGATCTTGAAGTGTTGGGAACCATACAACCAGATTTCCTGGCAGGGTTAACCAATACCTTTACTTTTAACAACCTCACTTTTAGCTTTTTATTGGATACCAGGAAGGGCGGTCAAATCCTGTCTTACAGCAAGTTGAACCAGATGGCGAAAGGAACGGGGAAGTTTACAGAAAACCGTGGGAACTTAATTGCTGATGGGGTTATTGAAATCTCTGACGGTCACTACGAGAAAAGCGACATCGTAATCCTGGCGCAGGATTATTATGCCGGCGCTGGTCCATGGGGAGATATTGGTGAAACACAGGTAATTGATGCGGATTATGTGGCTTTACGGGAAGCTACAATTGGCTACAATTTAACTTCACTATTGGGGAAAAATAGGTTCTTTAATACCATGCAACTTTCTGTTGTGGCCCGGAACTTATTTTACCTGTACAGGGATCCGGAATTTAAATTGATGGGTATCAGTCCTGAATCTGCTTTCAGTGCCAGTACCTATGCCCAGGGATATGAATCGCTCAATATGCCCACAACAAGAAGTGTAGGTATCAATCTTTCCCTGTCATTCTAATTCATTAACAGAATCAATCAATGATTATGAAATTAAATACAAACATTATCACCGGTGCAGTAGTTGGGGTGCTGTTATTATGCACCACATCATGCACGAAAAATTTTGATGACATTAATACAGATCCCACGCTGGTTACCGAAGATATTATCAAGCCTTCCATGATG
This sequence comes from Agriterribacter sp., assembly GCA_036274715.1. Lineage (GTDB taxonomy): Bacteria > Bacteroidota > Bacteroidia > Chitinophagales > Chitinophagaceae > Agriterribacter. Next base: position 2,639 of record DASUFG010000514.1, on the reverse strand, counting down.
TTTACCGCGGTGTTGAAGAATTCCGTGTTCAATACGTATGAAAATTCAGTCATCCAGGAATATGCAGGATACTATTCTAACCAGGGATCTGGTGTGATTTTTCAAAATGCAAACTGGTCGGAACCTTTTAATTCCCTCTATCGCAACGACCTCATCAATACCTCGGAAGTAGTTCGTTTAACTGCCGACGATCCGAAATTGGTGAATGAGCACGCCATGGCGAGGGTGTGGAAAGTTTGGTTGTTTTCTCAATTAACAGATTTGTACGGCGATGTTCCTTATTTTGATGCGCTTCATAATGTAGACGAGGTGGTAAATCAACCCGCCTATGATCCACAAAAGGACATCTATACCGACATGCTGAAGGAACTGAAAGAAGCGGCGGCAGAGTTTAGCACGGCATCTGGGTTGGCTTCTTTTGGCGCAGCCGATATCCTGCTGGGGGGTAATGTAGACCGCTGGAAACGGTTTGCCAATTCGCTACGTTTACGCCTCGCCATGCGCGTACGATATGCGGATGCCACGCTGGCACAACAGCATATCACCGACGTACTTGGCGCACCATTGATAGATGATAACGCATATAATGTTTTTTTAACTACGATTGACGGTTCAAACACGAATAACAGGAACCCAATTTGGGATGATCCAATTAACAGTTATCCCCGCTGGACTTCTTTTACCGTAACCGACAATCTCAAAATGCTGAACGATCCCAGGCTGCCCATCTTTTCTTTGCCGGCGCTCGATGGTGTTTCCGGGTATCGTGGGCGACCCATCGCATTGGGAATACCGGAAAAAACCTATTCCGAAGAAAGCACGGCAAGGCTACAAAGCTTTTTTAGATCTGCGGTATATTCTATCATAGTGATGAATGCTGCCGAAGTATCTTTCCTGAGGTCCGAGGCGGCACTGGCCGGACTATCAGGAGAAGATGCGCAGTCCATGTATAAGAATGGTATCATGCAATCGCTCAACCAGTACAATGTTGCACAAGGTACTATGGATACTTATCTTGCTTCTGCGGCAGCTGCATTAACCGGCTCAGAAGAAGAAAAGCTGGAACAGATTATCGTGCAGAAATTCCTGGCCATATTTTACCAGAGCAATGAAGCATATGCCGAATTCAGAAGAACCGGTTATCCGAGGATATGGACAGGCAGTGATAAAGGCAGTACCAACGGAGAAATTCCACGCAGGCTCACGTATCCGTTGGATGAGTATTCTAAAAACGAAATAAGTGTAAAGGATGCCTCAAGCAGGCTTTCACAAGGAGATATTTATATGAGCAGGGTTTGGTGGGATGCAAAGCCCGGGCTCCCTTTCCATCATCCCAAACAAGGTATGTTCCCTCCTGAATAGTAAGTAAGGCAAACCCGTTTGAAAAAGCTGAAACAATTGTTTTCGCGAACTTACCTGAAGGATTTAATTCATAAGATTGGCAGTAGTGCATTGTTCGAAACCAAAACAAAACACTGCTGCCATCTTTTCATAAATAGACTATATTACAGTATAAATAAAACAGGGTTTATTCATGATGTTCAGCCTTCCCGCCCACTTGCTTCGATTAAAGCTCAACGCAACATTATCCCTCATGACCTTATTGCTGGTGACTGTTATACAGGCGAACGCGCAGGAAAACAAGCAGGTGATCAGGGTGATTGTATTTGGCGCTCATCCGGATGATTGTGACCTGGATGCGGGTGGCACTGCAGCATTGTTTGCTTCCATGGGCCACGCGGTTAAATTTGTTTCTGTTACCAATGGCGATGCGGGACATCAGACAGAAGGCGGCGGCGCACTGGCAAAACGAAGGCTTGCGGAGGCCAAAGAGGCAGGCAAACGGTTAGGGGTAAGCTACGATGTGCTGGATAACCATGATGGTGAGCTAATGCCTACCCTGGAAATACGGTTACAACTGATCAGGAAAATAAGGGAATGGAATGCCGATATTGTTATTGCGCCACGTCCTAATGATTATCATCCCGATCACCGGTATACAGGAGTGCTGGTGCAGGATGCAGCATATATGGTTGGCGTACCCAATGTGGCATCAGACACCCCCCCCTTGAAAAACAACCCGGTTTTTTTATATTCCCAGGATTATTTTCAACGCCCTAATCCTTTTCGCCCGGATATAGCGGTAGACATAACGGGCATGTTTGATAAGAAGATCAATGCGATCGATGCCCATCAATCGCAGGTGTATGAATGGCTGCCATGGATAGGTGGATACGCCGATGAAGTGCCGGCGGCTCCGGCCGAAAGAAAAGCATGGTTAACAAAGCGGTATTCAGCGAATATTTCGCCGGAAGTAAAAAGCGTGATTGAAAAATTTTATGGAAGCAAAAAAGCTGCTGAAGTAAAATTTGCAGAAGCATTTGAAATTTGCGAATATGGCAAGCAACCCGGCGAAGAAGAAATAAGGCGGTTGTTCCCGATGCTGAAAAACTAAAAAAGTAAAACCAATAATTACCTGGCACATGTTTGGTAAGTCGGAAAATGGGTTCCCGAAAAATTGAAAAATTGTGGGCTAAGCTTTTACACGCGCTTTTTTGTTGTGTGATTGTTCACTATTGTGATTGGAACTGAATGAGAACTGAGAATTTATGGACAGTTAGCAGAAAATATGGCCCTGT
>DASUFG010000513.1:0-6412 GCA_036274715.1 Agriterribacter sp. | reverse complement strand
TGGATGTGCTTGTTCATGTGTTACCGTTGGCGTTTCCTTTTTAAAAATGACGATCGGGGTTGATCATTCAATTTCGTCCCTGAACAAAGGCATGCTCATGCAATGAAACCCGCCCCTTGCCCTGGAAAGTTCTGCAGATGGAATCAAGATTAATGTATCCTTTATTTCGCTGGTGGTTATTGTACCCTCCTCGAGAGCATCAATCAATTCTTTAACGTCCATAATATTGAAACCATGCTGCTTAAACGCTTTGGTGGTTTTATCGTTACGGTCATAGCCCAACACCACCCCTTCCTTAAGTGCCAGCAGGTTACAGGAGTCCGTCCATTGTTCCCGGGTATCATAGGGAAATGTATTATTGCCGGAGTAAATGAATTGTACTTTATCTGTACAGTGTAAATCATTCTTACTGATATCTGCGAGCAGATCCTGGAGGTTATCAAAATAAACCGGTTTACCCGGATGGCTGTTGTGAAATTGTATAATGTCTAACCCTTCGTCTTTTTTAGGAGCGTCGAGAATCTTCCTTACCGGATCTGCGGCTTCCTGCCGGATGGTTCTCTTTGAAAAATGACCAAGCATCACCCACACATTCTTTTTCACTTGTGTAAATACCGTATCAATATGCATATAATCCCTTTTACGGGGGATTTTGATTACACTTATTTTATTAACCAACCCTTTTTCAAATAAAATGGTAATCACCTGGTGCGCTGCCTCCATACTGGTGCGCTCACTAATTCCAACGAGCACATGATCAGGGCTTACCACCATTACGTCGCCGCCTTCAAGTGTTACTTTTTTATCCTCTCCATCCTGTGGCATCAGGAAATGGCGGGGAGTATCGGCGAGCTCAATGATATTATTTTGATATCTCGAAAAAAGGGCGTGATTAAAAAAGATATACCTGGCAAGCAAGGCTTCCCGAATGCGTGCCTTTTTGGCGGGTTTATTCAACAGTATATGGTCCTTGATCACAATGCCAATATCCCGCGTAAAGATAAAATTGGGAATCGGGGGAAAGATCATCGTCTTGTCGGGAAGACTCCCCGTAATAAATACTTCTGCCAACACAAATGATTCAAGTTTCGTGAGTTCTTTTTGTGTCAGGTAGGAACAGTTTTCAATAGCGCATACTGAAGCAGATAATTTTTCTTTTATATTTTCATCAACCAGGATGTCGGCAAGGAGGCTTTGAAGTTCCACTACTTTATCTGACCTAAAGAAACCGGGATGTTCCGGCTTATAGAAATCCCTGTTATTTCCCGGAGCATCTATCTTGCTTAGTTTTCCCTTAATTTTTCCGGGATCAAGAAAATACAAAAGCAGCTTAGTATAATAATCGTATTCTTTGCGGCGTATAGTATCTAAATGCACAATATCTTCAAAAAGCCAGTCCTGCGCTTTGGAAGGCACTACTTTACCCAGTCCACTATCGGGCGTGTGTACCAACACACTTCGCAAAGTGCCAATTTCGGAAGTTATACTGAGCTGGTTACGGTTTTTATTATGCATAAAGTGTATGTAAATGTAAGATTTTTAGACCGCGTTAAAAAAGCCACGTACCATGGGAGAAATAATAAAAAGTTGGCAGAATGAATGCTCATTTACGCCAGCGCACGCTTTAACAATACATTCTGATGTCTCGCTGTGATAGCAGGTCCTGTTCAGGCTTTGGTTTCTGCCGGTTTTGATATTTAATGAATACCTTTACCCGGTACGTCTTCAGCTTTATTAAACTCCTGGGAACAATATTTGTCTTACTTACAAATTGTAACTACGGTGTATTCCTTTGTTCATTAAAAAAATGTTTATGAAAAGATTCCTTTTACTTTTAGCGTTGCCACTTGTCATTTTTTCTTCGTGCAAAAAAGAAGTTACTGAAGTGCAGCAGGTAGACCAGGCATTTTCAGCCATTTATGATATTGCCCCCGGCGATTGGGTGAGCAGCGATAATGGCATCAGTTATGCTGCTGAGCTGGATGTGCCGGAATTAGATAATACGGTGTACCAAAACGGCGCCGTGTTGGTATACCTTTCCTTTGCCGGAACCAATTACTTTGAAGCGCTGCCACAGGTATTTGACGGCATTACCTACGGCGCCATTCACGGCGATGGCTATATCAGCATTGATATGAGCGCTTTATCGGGTAACGCGATCAACCCGCCGGGGCAAACCGTTGTTGCGAAAGTGGTGCTGATTGATGCAACAAGGTTAGGGCTGCATAAAGATATAAACCTGAGGGATTTAAATGCTGTACAGCAGGCTTTCAAGATAAATTAAGCTATACAGTTGGCCATCAGTGGAACCTGAGAATAAAGGCTATCGGTGTTTTACTCCAAAATCCAATTACCCAGGAGACGATCAACCGTAGCCGTTTTGATTATTTATGCAGCACGTAAATGGGGTGATTCTTTTCTCATATTTTGCTTTTTTGTTTGGATTTGGAGTGTAACTTCGCAAAAATTTTTAAGGTCATGAAATGAGCCCTGAGAATGCTTGTCCCCTTCGCGGACAATCATTTGAGGCGAATTCCCCCGAAACTTCCCGGGATGGCTAAAAACAAAAAAAAATAAACACATGAAAATGATCAAGTATGCACTGATTGCCGGTGTTGTTAGCTTAGCAGCATGCGGCGGTGGAGATGAGTCATCAAAAAAAACTGAAGAACCGGCTGCTCAAGAACAAAAGGCCGAAACACCTGCCGCAACGGCCGATGCAGCGGTATTGGAAATTACGGCTAACGATATCATGAAATATGACAAAACTGAGCTGAGGGCTAAGGCAGGCCAAAAAGTTACGCTCACATTGCACCATTCCGGTAAATTACCCAAAGAAGCGATGGGGCATAATATAGTAATTTTAAAAACAGGAACCGATGTAGCAGCATTTGCTATGAAGGCAGTAGATGCAAAGGCCAATGATTATTTTCCTGAATCGGAGGCGGCTAATGTAATCGCCCATACCAAAATTATTGGTGGTGGCGAAAGTGTTACCATTGAGTTTACCGCTCCCGCAGCCGGAACTTATCCTTTTATCTGTAGTTTCCCCGGTCATTACGGATTTATGAAAGGTGATTTTATCGTAGAATAACCGAGGTGATGTGCGTCATCCAATAAGACAGGTTTGACATTTTTATCGAAACCCATTGCTTATACGCAGTGGGTTTTTTGTGGGCTGGCTAATCCACTACTTCGTATACAACAACCGGGATTTGTTTATGTTTCAGGGTTGTTTCGCCAACTTTAATACAGTTAAAAGATTCCTTTATTTTATTGTAAGAGGCTTCAGTAATCAATATCTGCCCTTCCTTTGCAAAGGACTGCAACCGTTGGGCTGTATTTACGGCATCGCCTATTACGGTATAATCGAGGCGGCGCAAACTGGCCGAACCAATATTGCCGGCGATCATTTCACCACTGTTAATCCCGATGGAAACTTTGGGCAAAAAAGCGGTTCCATCAGGATTGCTTTTCATTTCGGCCAATGCTGTTCTTATAGCGAGAGCGGCATCTATCGCGCGGTCCAGATGATAGTCACCATGAAAAACGGCCATGATGGCATCGCCGATGAATTTATCCACCAACCCACCCTGTGCAATAATTTCCTTTACCATTACATCAAAATACCTGTTCAATAATTTTACCACTGTATCCGGAGATTCTGTTTCGCTGATAGATGTGAAGCTGCAAATATCCATGAAGGCCACTGATGATTCTACGGTTTCATTCACCATCAGCGAGGATTCATATTCTCTGCGGTTCATAAATTTCAACACATTCTCATCTACGTACATCCGGAGGATATTATTTTCTTTGATAGCCTGCAAGGTTTCCCGTGTTTGTGCTACGTGTGCAATCGTTTTTTGAACCGTAAGATCAAGATCTTCGAAATTGATGGGCTTGGTGAGAAAATCAAAAGCCCCCCTGTTCATTGCGGTGCGTATATTTTCCATATCGCCATAGGCCGATACAATTACAGCTTTGATCAGCGGACTGATTTCGTTCAACTTACCCAGTAGTGTAAGCCCATCCATTTCGGGCATGTTAATATCGCTCAATACCACATCAACGTCAGGATTCTCTTTGAGCTTATCCAGCGCATCAATACCGTTTACCGCAAAAATGAATTCGTATTTATTCTCGCGGATTTTTTGCCTGAACTTTTGCTTGATGAGCATCTGCAGATCCACCTCATCGTCGGCTACCAGTATTTTTGCCATTACAATTTTGCTTTTAATTTTTCCTTTAATACAGTAAAATCTATGGGCTTGGTCAGAAAATCGTCAGCGCCCAGTTTTACCGCCTGGTTATAATTTTCCGGGTCTCCATAAGCCGTTATCATCATTACAATGGGCGGTGGATGATCGTACCGGGTCTTTATTTCCCGAAGCAATTCCAGTCCGCTCATGCCCGGCATATTGATATCGGAAAGAATTAAGACGGCTTCATGCTGCAGTCTTCCCAGGTACAATAATGCTTCTTCACCGGAATTGGCGAAGGCAAATTCCATCTCATGGCTTCTTATTTCTTTGCGGAACCGCTGTTCAAAAAGTGTTTGCATATCTGTTTCGTCATCAACAACTAATATTTTCATACTTTCCCGATTAATTGGTTTTGGTTATAATGGTAATTGAATCACTTGTCTGAATCACCGATTTACACTGATTTAAGGATTTCACGGATCTCATCTAAAGAACAAGCCTTTTAAAGGTCAAGCTTTGCTTCCCAAATTGATCAATAAGCCCACTTCCATTCTGTACGCTTTCAGATAATTCGGAACCTGGGCAAGGTGAACATCCTCCAGTTCTTTTAATGCTTTAAATTCTACTAATACCTTTCTTTCAACAACAAAATCCGCTCTCCTGGTTCCAATCGGCTCAGGAAGTTCTTTGTAGAATACTTCCTGTTCAATTTCCCTGGCATGGGATAGTCGCGCTTGTGATAATTCAAATGCCAGTGCCCGGTGATAAATCTCTTCCTGAAGTCCTTGCCTTACCGGCAGGCAGGCGTTTCCAGGAAACTTATGTACTTCAAAGAAAGCTCCGATAATTTTTTCAGTTATGTCTTTATATTTAAGATCTGTCATTACATAAATCCGGGTAACCCCTTAATCCTGTTAATCACCGGCTGAATGACCCAGTCGGGCAGGTGTGATTCAGACAATAGGTAATTGAATCACAAATTCAGATCCTTCTCCTTCTTTTGTAACTACGGTTAACTCACCACCGTGTGCTTTTGTAATAATGTCATAACTTAAACTCAAGCCCAAACCCGTTCCCTGCCCTGTAGGCTTAGTAGTAAAAAAAGGTTGAAAAATTTTATCCTTAATATGATGAGGGATCCCGTTTCCGTTATCCTTTACGCTGATGAAGACCCTGCCCTTTTCCTTTTTGGTGCTGATGGTTACCGTTGGTTCGTATGCCGTTCGATCCGGCAGGTCTTTGGCCTTTTCGTTTACTGCATAAAAGGCATTGGTAATTAAATTAAGAATTACGCGACCAAGGTCCTGTGGTACCACATTCACTTTTCCAATGGTTTCATCGAAATGCGTACGCATAGTGGCATTAAATGACTTATTTTTTGCCCTTAATCCATGGTAGGCCAGTCTGAAATATTCATCGGCTAATGCATTAATATCTGTGAGATCTTTTTGCCCGCTGCTGCTCCGGCTATGCTGCAGCATGCCTTTTACGATCGCATCTGCGCGTTTGCCATGATGATTTATTTTTTGCTCATTTTCGGCAATATTTGAAATGATTGCTTTTACTTCGGCTATATTGCCTTTTTCAATTTCCTGTTTCATTTCTGCGAGCAGTTCTGTATTGATCTCAGAAAAATTATTGACGAAGTTTAATGGGTTTTGAATTTCATGCGCAATGCCGGCAGTAAGTTCGCCCAGTGAAGCCATTTTTTCTGATTGAATAAGCTGGGCCTGGGTGGATCGAAGTTCGTGCAGTGTGTGCTGTAAATCCTCTTTTTGTTTGGTGAGTTCGGCAGTGCGTTCGGCTACCTGCACTTCCAACTGCTCCTTCATGGCCGATATCACTTTGTTTTGCTCTTCCTCCTGTTTGGTTTTTGCTTTTTCCCTTGCCAGTGCTTTCCTTTGCCGGTTGGTGATCCACCAGGTTCCCGCGCCCCAAAGAATGGCGAATACAATAGCGATTTCGAAAATCTCCTGCCATTGTTTATGAAAAGCAGGTATAATGATTTTAGAAAGATCAGAAAAGGCGTGGATTAATATATAGGGTGCAATGGCAATCAATAATGTCCGGGCGTTTTTAAAAACCGGTTGCGTAGAGAGAACATATACCAGCCCGAGCAACGCGAGATGCGCCACCCAAATAATTATGCTATTAGAACGGGAATACAACGCGCTCAGCAAAAAAAATCCTATGGCTGCAATAGTGGC
>DASUFG010000512.1:0-4539 GCA_036274715.1 Agriterribacter sp. | reverse complement strand
ACAACCAGGGAAAACTCGGGGAAGACCCTGATCGCTGGTCCAACCGCGCAATACATCAACGAAGGTTGGAAGGAGAGTTATGACGGTAATGCAGGCGGCTGGTATCCCGAGTATACCATGGGATTGATTACTGCGCTGGCTACCGGCGAAAGCGTAACCGATGCGCACCTCTTGGCGAGAGGGGTAGCTGACCAGGGTAGGCCGTTGGCCGGCAGTGCCCAGTTTGAGCAATTAAAAAATACCATTTCTTCAACGCCAATCCCGGAAGGGGGTACCTTGTTTTTAGACAGAAGCAAATTGTATAATGTAGAAGCACAATATAATCTGTCCGACTACATTAAAGTTATTAACGTAATAGCCGGTGTGAACTGGAGGTTATACAGTTTGAACAGTAAGAATACACTTTTCCCCGACGAAGGCAAGCCGATCAATGTGAACGAATACAGCGCCTATGTTCAATTGTCGAAAAAACTGGTCGACAACAGGTTGAATATAAGTACATCATTCCGCTACGACAAAAACACCCTGTTTGAATCGCCAAAAGTGACTTCAAGGGCATCACTTGTATTTGAAGCAGCAAAAGAAAATTTCATCCGCTTTTCTTACCAAAATGCATACAGCTTTCCTTCCAACATACAGGCGCTGCAACACACACTCAATGGCTACAATAGTTATTCTTCGGGTGGATCATCGTTGCTCTTGAACGACCATTATCATTTTAATCAATACGCTCCCTATACATTGGCAAGCGTGTCGGCTTACCAGCAATCCGGTAATCCCTCCGATTTAGCAGTATTTGAGTATAGTGATATTAAGCCTCAGTCGGTGAATGCATTTGAATTGGGTTATGCGACTTTAATTTCAAAAAGGGTGTTGATTGATGTGTTGGGTTATTTCTCCACCTGGGAAAATTTTATTGGCTATGCCGATGTGGCTAATACGCCGGGCACCAATGACCCGGAGGCTTTTAAAGACCATAGCACCTATATACAATACAATATTGCCTTCAACGGGGGACAAACAGTGAACACCTATGGTTATGCAGCAAGCGTAAGCGTTGATTTATCGCATAACTTTATAGCTAAGGTTAATTATTATTCTGATTATCTTAAGAATAAGAACAACAGCCAGGTCAACAACTTTAATACACCGAGTTATCATGTAAACATGGAGTTTGGTAATACCGGATTTGGTAAACTTCAACGTTGGTCCTTCAGTACCGCCTTTCGGTATAAACCTGGATATTATTATGTAGTGTCGGGTGGTTTAGCAGATGGCAGGGTGCCTGCATCTGCTGTACTGGATGCGCAAATCAGTTATAAATTGATCAAAGCGCATTCGGGTATCAGGATCGGCGGTACTAATATCACCAACAAATATTATTCTACAGGTATTGCCAATCCGGCCATTGGGGCAGTGTATTATGCCACCTATGCTTACAACATTTTTTAATGAGTCTTTACCATATCTAAATCAAACAATAATGAAAACCGGTTTTAAAAATTATTTGGTGATCACTGCTGTATTCGGATCCTGTTTCGTTTTTTCATGCAAGGAAAAGGCAGCGGAAAATAAAGCTGAATTTACCACAGAACTTAGTTTCTCCCCGGGAGAAGAAGGGAAAATTGTAGAAGCCTTTCTTACCATTAAAGATAGTACAAGCATTTTGCTGAAAGAAGGCATTTACGCGTTCGATAACCTGAGTATAGCCCAGGTAAAACACATTCTTATTAAGGGGGAAGGATTTGATAAAACGATTCTCGATTTCTCAGGACAAACACAGGGCGGGGAAGGAATTCGTGTAACAGATGTAAAAGGGTTCGCAATCGACAATATGACCATCAGGGATTCAAAGGGCGACCTGATCAAAATAACGAAGAGCCGGGATGTGGTCATTTCTAATCTTCATGCCACATGGAAAGCGGCGGATTCAAGCAATGGCGGTTATGCGATATACCCGGTTTTGTGTACGAATGTATTGGTGGATAATTGTTACGCACAAGGCTCATCCGATGCGGGAATTTATGTGGGACAAACGGACAGCGTTATTGTAAAAAATTGTAAAGCTGCCATGAATGTAGCAGGATGTGAAATTGAAAACACCTCTCATGCGCAGGTATACGACAATGAGTTTTACGAAAACACCGCTGGCTTTTTGATTTTTGATCTTCCCGGACTTTCAAAAAGAGGCGGCAACGTAAAGGCTTATAACAATAACATGCATGATAACAATTTAAGGAATTTTGCCAAGTCTGGAAGTTTTGGTACATCCTGGGGTGTTGGCAACGCTGCGCCAGGTAGTGGCATTGTTATTTTAGCAGCATCCAATATTGAGCTCTACAACAACAGGATTGTCAATAACAATTCATCATCCATCTCTATTGCGTCTGGATTTGCAGTGGATGAAAAGGCTGCAGAAAAAATGAATGATCACTATTTTCCCATTCCTCAAAACATCCACATTCACAACAATACCATAGAGATGGGGAAGGAATTTCCTGCACCAGCATACGAACATCATATCGGGAAACTGCTGGTTGCCATAGAACAGAAACTGAATGCGCAGGATGCAGCCCGTACCAGCAAGCGAATCCCTTTTATTATGTACGATGGTGTTTCAACCAACATATTGAACAAAGGAACAAAGATCAATCCTGATTCTATCTGCATTCAACAACCTGGCGATAATGTATTTGTAAATGCAGATATGTTGAACATGAATAATGGTGCATGGAAACCATCGACTGATATTGCTGCGTATAGTTGTAAGTAGCGAGAGGTATCAGTTGTTAGGTATCAGGTATCAGGTGGTGTATCCGTTGTGAGCAGTGAGCCGGGGGTAAAATACAGGAGACAGGTAACCGCTGATGAGTGAATGAAAATGGTTTTTAGTAAATGACTTGAGTTATGCAAAAGAAATATCTTTTTATTGGGGTGGTCGTACTTGCGGTGGGATTATCAATTGCCGGTATGCAAAGCTGTAAAAACAATGCTGAAAAAAACGCACAGGCCCGGAACCTGCAGACAAGTTTTGAGTTTAAAGAAAAATTATCCGATTATGGATTTTTTATTGGTAAACTGAGTGATTTGCAGCCGCAGGCCAATGTATTACCATATCAATTAACCACACCATTATTCACTGACTATGCAGTAAAAGACCGGTTTATTGTTTTGCCGGCGGGAGCATCCATACAATATACTGCTGCCGGACCACTTGATTTTCCGGACTCAACGATCATCATCAAAAACTTTGCGTACACCAACGAAGCGCATCAAAAAATAATGATTGAAACCCGGCTGCTGGTAAAAGACCCCTTGGATAAGAAATGGAAGGTGATGGATTATCTCTGGAACGCCGGGCAAAGCGATGCGGTAAAACATATCATTGGCGCCCGGATACCGATTACCTTGTTAGATGACAATAATAATAAAATATCTACTGTTTACCAGGTACCTAATACCAATGATTGCAAAAGGTGCCATGTTAAAAATGACGTGCTTACACCAATTGGTCCCAAAGCAAGGAACCTGAATTTCGTGTTGCCCGGGCAAACAGTCAATCAACTGGCCCAATGGGCGTCAACAGGAATAATATCCGGCTTGCCTGATTCGGGAAAAATAGCGCAGTTGCCCGATTGGAAAGACAGTAAACGTTTCGGACTGGAGCAACGCGCCCGGGCCTACCTCGATGTGAACTGTGCGCATTGCCATACCAAAGGCGGCGATGCATATAACACAGGGTTGTTCCTGGAGTACGAACAAACGGATGCGCATCAATTGGGAATGATGAAAGGACCCGTATCAGCGGGCGCCGGCGCCGGTGGATTGAATTTTGATATTGTGCCGGGCGATGCGGCACATTCTATAGTCGCTTATCGTATGAATAGCGTTACCCCCGGTACGGCCATGCCAGAACTTGCACGCACTGTTATTCATAAAGAAGGGGTGAAATTAATAACGGACTGGATTAATCATTTGCCAAAGGAAAAGTAAAGCCTTTAACACGTAGAAATGCCTCAATATGCCTATGTGGCGAAAATCAGGTATAGAAGTTGATCTGATTTGAACTCTTTTTACTTCTGAAGGTGCTCCATGAATGCTCGATCTGAAGTGTTGTTACAACCCGCAAAACTTTATACTTTTATAAGGCGCTACATTCGCCTGGGGCAGTCTGGATACATGTTTAAACCCCGCTACAGGCGGTTAGATGCGATGAAGTAATGATTTTAATATCGTGAAGTCATGAAACAGGCCGTTGATATTACCCGTTGGGTGCGCGCTGCATGCGCAGGGGATGAGGCTGCCTGGAACTATTTGTATCAAAGCTGCCATGCCCATTTATACAGTGTCGCTTTAAAGATTTGCGGCAATACCTCCCTGGCAAAAGATTCCGTGCAGGATACATTTGTGATGGCCTATATCAAGCTGCCACAGCTAAGAGAACCGGCAACTTTTTTTGGATGGATAAAGAAAATCTGCATCCATATTTGTTATCGTTCCTTACAAAAAAATCGTTTTAATAATACAGTTGATAATATC
>DASUFG010000511.1:0-4308 GCA_036274715.1 Agriterribacter sp. | reverse complement strand
CAATGCCGGGTAAGGTTTTTCCTTCAAAATATTCCAGCATGGCTCCGCCACCGGTGGACACATAACTCACCTTATCTGTAAAACCAAACTGGTTGACAGCTGCAACGGAATCGCCACCGCCTACTAAGGAATATGCCCCGTTATCGGTAGCTTCTGCTACTGCCTCGGCAATGGTTTTAGTACCCAGTTGGAATTTATCCATCTCAAAAACGCCCATCGGACCGTTCCACAAAACGGTTTTGGATTGTTTAATGATATTGGCGAACTCCTTTCTTGCAATTTCCCCAATATCCAAACCCAGCCAACCATCAGGTATGTAATTGCTCGGGGCCGTAGAAATATTGGCGTTGGCATCAAACTTATCGGCAATAATGGAATCGGCGGGCAAATGGATATTTACCCCACTATCTTTAGCTTTTTGCAGCAGTTCGCGTGCAACGTCCAGTCGATCTGCTTCACAAAGTGAGTTTCCTATATGGCCACCCTGGGCTTTAAAGAAAGTATATGCCATTCCACCACCAATGATGATGTCGTTGGCTTTTTTAAGCAGGTTTTCAATGATCAGTATTTTGTCGGACACTTTAGCCCCGCCAATAATAGCAGTAAACGGTTTTTCCGACTTATGCAACACTCTTTCAGCACTTTTCACTTCCCCTTCCATCAACAATCCAAACATTCTTTTCTGAACCGGGAAAAACCTGGCAATTACAGCGGTTGAAGCATGTGCACGATGCGCTGTGCCAAATGCATCATTTACATAAATATCACCCAGGCCAGCTAATTTTTCTGCAAAATCCTCATCTCCCTTCTCTTCTTCCTTATAGAAACGCAGGTTTTCAAGCAATAGCACTTCGCCTGGTTTCATGTTGCCGGCGATGGAATAAGCCTCTTCCCCAATACAGTCATTAGCAAACAACACTGTTTTTCCGCCCAGTAGTTCGCTTAAATGATGAATAAGAGGCTTGAGTGAAAATCTCTCTTCCGGCCCTTTTTTGGGTCGACCTAAGTGGCTCATTAGTATTACTTTACCGCCGTCGTTTAATATTTTATTTATAGTAGGAATCGCGGCGCGCATGCGGGTATCGTCAGTAATTTCAAACGCATCATTAAGTGGTACGTTAAAATCAACACGAACCAATGCCGTTTGATCTTTGAAATTACAGGAGGAGAATTTTGACATATTATCCAAGGATTTAGATTTTATAATAACAGCAAAGAGAAAGCTACCGGGTAATCGATACCCATTCTTACCCCTTGGGGAAGTAAACGTTTCTCTTTGCTGTATAAAGAAAAGAACATGGTTGAAACAGGCTTCCGGGCTTTGTTATACATTATCCTGCTCAGCAGGAAGGTGCAGGCATAATGCACCTGGCATTGTTGCCGGTAACCTGGAATATTATTTACTGATCAATTTAGCGAAATAATTAACGCTCCGCACCAGTTGGCTCACATAACTCATTTCGTTGTCGTACCAGCTTACCGTTTTAACCAATTGGGTGTCTCCAACAGTTAACACCTTGGTTTGTGTAGCGTCGAACAGGGAGCCATAGGTTGTGCCGATGATATCACTGCTTACAATTTCGTCTTCGGTATACCCAAACGATTCGTTGGCAGCAGCATGCATGGCAGCATTCACTTCTTCAACGGTAACTTTTTTGGAAAGTATCGTCGTCAATTCAGTAAGAGAACCGGTAAGCGTGGGAACACGCTGTGCGCTACCGTCCAGCTTTCCTTTTAAACCAGGCAACACCAGCCCGATTGCTTTTGCTGCGCCGGTGCTGTTAGGTACAATATTTTGAGCGGCAGCCCTGGCCCGGCGAAGATCGCCCTTGGCGTGTGGTGCATCCTGTGTGTTCTGATCGTTGGTGTAGGCGTGAATAGTAGTCATTAACCCTGAAACAATGCCAAACTGTTTTTCGAGCGTGTCGGCCATTGGCGCCAGGCAATTGGTAGTGCAGGAAGCACAACTAATCACCGTTTCGCTACCGTCAAGTATGTTATGATTTACATTGTATACGATGGTTTTGATATCTCCTGTTGCAGGTGCCGATATTACCACTTTTTTGGCGCCGGCGGTAATATGTAATGCTGCCTTATCTTTATCGGCAAAGAAACCGGTGCATTCCAGTACCACATCTACTTCGTGGGCCGCCCATGGAATTTGTGCAGGATCTTTTTGTGCATATATTTTTACATCTTCCCCATTAACGATAATAGAACCTTCCGCAGATTTTACGTCCGCATCAAAACGGCCCTGCGCTGTGTCGTACTTTAACAAATGTGCCAGTACTTTAGGACTGGTAAGATCATTGATCGCTACAACGTCAATGCCTTCCATATTATATATCTGGCGGTACACCAACCGGCCTATACGTCCAAATCCGTTAATTGCGACTTTAACTACACTCATAGTACAATTTTTTTAAGCTTTTTAAAATTGAGTTGCGAATTTACAACTTGTAATCAATAAACACATAAAAGAAATGAGGATAACAGCCTAAATGCGCCTCCTGGTGTTAACCAGTTATACCCATCGAAAGATCAAATAAAATGATCTTTGAAAAAGTTTTGGAGGGATATGCGTGGAACTTTATCTTTGCACTCCCAAAAACAAAAAGGCCCGTTGGTCAAGGGGTTAAGACGCATCCCTTTCACGGATGAATCACGAGTTCGATTCTCGTACGGGCTACTAAAACGGACTTCAAAGAGAAATCATATTGAAGTCCGTTTCTTTTTTTGGAGTGGAAACTTCTGCAGGGTCACCATTCAAAGTAAATACGGCACTTATTTTTGTAATTCGAACTTCGTTGTCTTTCGAATTGTAGCAGATTCTCCCGGGAAATACCGCTTTTTTCTTTACCACCAACTTGAAACGCTGGAAGCCCGGTGACGGGAGGCGGGAGGCGGTTCAATTGAACAGGGAAAGTATAAGCAAGGTTCGACCATTTGCTCCTGTTTGTGCTGGTAACTTCAGTTCATTACTTTTCTGACTTGTACAATAATCATTTTTGATGCCGGTGTATTGCTTTTTTCAGCTACAACATTGATGGGTACCAACACATTTGTTTCCGGAAAATACGTGGCAACGCAACCTTTTGCAATTGGATATGTCACTACTATAAACTGATGAGCAACCCTTTCTATTCCGCCATCGTAATTGTAGATATTAACTACATCTCCATTCTGCAAATTTTTATCATTAATATCCTGCTGGTTCATTAAGATCACCCTTCGCTCATTATAAATACCCCTGTACCGGTCATCAAGTCCATAAATGGTGGTATTGAACTGGTCATGACTTCTTATGGTCATCATTGCCAATTCATCATTTCCCAGCAATACGGGTGAATAAACAGCAGTATTAAATCTCGCTTTTCCGGAACCTGTGTCAAAATTTCTTTCCCTGTTACAGTTTGGCAAATAGAAGCCGCCTGGTTCGCGAACTTTAAGATTAAATTGGGAAAAGCCTGGAATACATTTTTCAATATCCTCCCTGATGTAATCATAATGCTGCATGTATTTATCCCAATTCATTTTGCTCCTGTTGCCTAAAACAGCCCGGGCAAGCATGCATACAATCACAGGTTCGCTTAACATTTGATCGGACACCGGGGGGAGATTACCCTTTGATTGCTGAACCACCCCCATTGAATTTTCACAGGTGATGAACTGTTGTTCATTGTTAATAATATCTTTATCGCTTCGTCCGAGGCAGGGCAATATGAGCGCCTCTTGCCCATGCACAAGATGGCTCCTGTTTAATTTGGTAGAAACATGAACGGTAAGACTGCACCTTCGTAATGCCGCCGCGGTGTACAAGGTATCAGGACAAGCAGAAAGAAAATTTCCGCCCATTGCCATAAAAAAAGATGCGCGGCTCTCATGCATGGCTTTGATGCTTTCTACAACATCATACCCATGTTTATGTGGTGGTTCAAAATTAAAATGCTGTTCAAGTGAATGAAGAAAATCCAAAGACGGTTTTTCATAAATGCCCATTGTGCGGTCGCCCTGTACATTACTATGCCCGCGCACGGGGCAGGTGCCTGCGCCGGGCTTACCAATACTGCCTTTTAATAAAAGTAGGTTTACAATTTCTTTAATCGTGTCAACAGCCTTAATATGTTGCGTTAATCCCATTGCCCAGCAGGCGATTATTCTA
Source organism: Agriterribacter sp. (assembly GCA_036274715.1). Lineage (GTDB taxonomy): Bacteria > Bacteroidota > Bacteroidia > Chitinophagales > Chitinophagaceae > Agriterribacter. Next base: position 146 of record DASUFG010000511.1, on the reverse strand, counting down.
TTTTTATTTTTTAACAGGTTCGCTGTTTCTATTACCTGTGCCTTATCGATGCCTGAAGACTCAATCAGCGTATCAATGTTTTGCGCTTTGAGATGTTTTTCTAATTCATCAAATCCGTTAGTTTTTGTTTTGATAAAGTCCATGTC
>DASUFG010000510.1:0-13592 GCA_036274715.1 Agriterribacter sp. | reverse complement strand
TGAAAGCAATTTTGCGGATAACCAATTTTTTTACGGTAAAGGCGCCGGCAGCTTCCCTACGGCCTCAGCTGTGTTGAGTGATATTTCCGCCCTGAGATACCATTATCGCTATGAATATAAGAAACTGTATTATCACACACCGCCTGAACTTACCAATGACTTTTACGTTCGCGTCTATCTTAGTTTTGATGACTGGAAGAGTATTCCGCGTGAAAAATTTGAATGGATTGAAGAATGGCATGCAGGCGAACGCAAATATCTTTCAGGAGTATTGCATTTTAACAACCTGGCAAAAACATCCTGGTGGAAGGAAAACAATGTATCATTAATACTTACCCCCGATGCTATTATCGAAGATATAGAAATACGGAAGCTTAAAAAGAAAAGCCTGGAACTGGCGGGAATATTAGATTAGTTTCTTTTATCTTTCTTAAAAATAAAAGTCGCTTCCGGTAATGAGGCGACTTTTCTTTTATCTTTAGTAAATTATAAACATCTGAGAAACTAACTGCAGGATTTTCTGCTATGTGCATGAAGAAACTTTATTTTTTAGCATATATATTATTCTTTTACCTCAATGGATTTACGCAGGAAGACGCCTATCATTTTATGCGACTGGATGTACGCCAGGGGCTCTCTCATAACCAGGTAAATTGCATACTCAAAGACAGTAAAGGATTCATGTGGTTTGGTTCTATGTCTGGGCTAAACCGGTACGATGGTTATGATTTTAAAGTATTTAAGAATGAACTCCATAATCCTGCCTCACTTAGCGATAATTATGTGGAACGCATTTTTGAACTGCCGGATAGAAAAATGTGGGTAGCAACCAGGAATGGTAATAATATTTACGACCCGCTTACCGAAAGTTTCAACAGGAAGGACCAGGAATACCTCTCTCAACTTTCGCTGCCTCCCGGAAGCGTGTATAATGTAGTAAAAGACAAACAGGGTAACTATTGGTTTATATATCAGAATAACGCCGGTGTATACCGTTACTCTCCCTCCACAAAAAAAATTGTGGCGCTCCAGCACAATCCGGAAGACAGCGCTACAATCGCTACAAATGATGTAGCAGTATTGGCACAGGATTCAAATGGCAATATCTGGATTGTACATCGAAACGGAATCGTTGAAAAGCTTAAGGCTGGTACCTATGAAGTTATTCAGAGAACCGATCAGTTAAAGTCCATCACGCAAAACAGCATTCAGAATTATACATTGTATATAGATAGCGGTGATGAACTTTGGATAAGTGTTTTACTGTCTGGTAATCCAGGGGGTATATTTTATTACCAGCCAGCAAGGGACCGGCTCTCACATTTTACAAAAGACGCGGGGGATATCCGCCTAAATACCAATATCATAACCGGTATTACCCAGGACCAGGATGGGAAAATATGGATAGGTACAGATCATGGTGGTATTAACCTGGTCGATAAAAAGGAGAAGAGCGTTCGCTATTTATTAAGCGACGCCGAAGATCATACCACCATCAGCCAAAACAGTATTTATTCGGTGTATAAAGACAGCAGCAATATGATATGGCTGGGAACCTATAAGCAGGGCATATGTTATTACAATAACAATATGGCGATGTTCAGCCTGTATCGGCATAAAGTTTCTGATCCTAATAGTTTGCCTTATGAAGATATCAATAAGTTTGCCGAAGACGCTAAGGGAAATTTATGGATAGGTACGAATGGTGGCGGGTTGATGTATTTTGACCGGTTGCAAAATAAATTTTCCAATTTCCAACATAACCCATCCAATCCTAACAGTTTGAGCAATGATGTAATTGTAAGCTTGCTTGTGGATCATGAAAAAAAATTATGGATAGGCACCTATATGGGTGGATTGGATTGTTATGATGGTAAAAAGTTCAGGCATTTCCGTCATAATCCTTCGGACACCAATACTATTTCGGACAATAGTATTTGGCAGTTGTTTGAAGACAAGGACAATAATTTGTGGGTTGGTACATTAAGCGGCGGACTAAACCGCTACGACAGGGATAAGGATATTTTTTATCATTACAGGGTAGAAGATGGCCGCTCCCTGCATTCCAATTACATTTCCGCAATTATTGAAGATAAAGAAAACAATATATGGCTGGGCACTTCCAATGGCATTGATGTGTTTAACAAAACTAACGGCATCTTCCGTTATTTGGGGCATGATGATAATGACAGCAGTTCTTTAAGTAATAACAATGTAATCTCCGCATTGCAGGATAGCAGGGGGTTGATTTGGGTGGGCACACGCGAAGGATTAAACCTGCTCGATAAAGCAGGCAATACATTTACGGTTTTTCGAAAGGAAGATGGCCTGGCAGACAACACAATACTTACGATCCTCGAGGATGATAAACATAATCTTTGGCTGGGTACGCCCAATGGATTGAGCAATGTTATAGTCAACGGCAACGGTATTAGAGTAAATATACAGGTGAAGAATTACGATGAATCCAATGGCTTGCAGGGAAGAGAGTTTAATGATAAGGCGGCATTCAAAACCAAAGGCGGTGAGCTGCTTTTTGGGGGACCTTATGGTTTCAATCTTTTCAACCCGGACAAGTTTCTGTTAACCAAACCCGCTCCTGAAATCGCCCTCACCGAATTTTTTCTGTTCAACAAACCGGTGAAAGTTGGCGAAAAACTCAACGGCCATGTTGTATTAAATAAAGCTTTTACCGAAACTGAAAACATTACCCTGCAGTATAACGAAAATGTTTTTTCCATAGCATTTGCCGCATTGGGATCGGCGCAATCGTTGAAAGACAAATTTATATACACGCTTGAAGGATTTAACAAAGAATGGTTGAGCACCGATGGAAGGCAAAGGACTATTACGTATACCAATCTCGATCCGGGAACATATGTGTTCAGGGTAAAATCAGATGGGGATTATACGGGAGGTAATAAGGAAGGGGTGGTGTTGCACATTACCATTCTACCCCCTTTTTGGAAAACGGCGCCCGCTTTTTTGCTGTATATGCTTCTTGCCGGTGGTATACTGCTATTCGCCCGCAGGTTAACCATTCAGCGTGCAAAAACGAGGTTCCAGTTTGATCACCAGAAAAAAGAAGCGCAACGCATACATGAGCTGGATATGCTGAAGTTGAAATTTTTTACCAACGTGAGTCACGAATTCAGGACCCCGTTATCACTGATCATCACCCCGGTAGAAAAAATGATGAAACAAACCGAAGACGAGGGGCAAAAAAAGCAGTTTCAACTAATACACCGCAATGCTAAACGCTTGTTAGGATTAGTAAATCAACTCCTGGATTTCAGAAAACTGGAGTTGCATGAACTTCGGCTGTACCCCTCGCTCGGCGACATGGTATCTTTCGTAAAGGAACTTACTTTTTCATTTACTGATTTAGCCGAAAAGAAAAACATCAGCTTTACCTTTTCTTCTGATGTGGAATCTTTGGATATGTTTTTTGACCCGGATAAAATTGAACGCATCATGTTTAACCTTTTATCAAATGCGTTTAAATTCACTTCCGAATGTGGAAGCATCAAGGTACATATAGGCATCAAGGAAATCTCTGCTGGTGAGGCCTTTGCTGATATTACTGTAAGCGATAGTGGGATTGGTATTCCCTTAGAAAAGCAGGATAAAATATTTGAGCGGTTTTTTCAACATGAAGTGCCCGACAATATATTAAACCAGGGCAGTGGTATTGGTCTCGCTATATCACGTGAATTTGCCCGCTTGCATGGCGGGCACATCAGCGTTGCAAGTAAACCTGGCGAAGGCTCTTCATTTACGGTTAGCTTACCACTGAAATCTCAATCGTTAATACCTGTTCAGGACAGTATTGCCGAGCGGGAGATTATTATGCATGCGGCGCATCAGTCAGAAGACGATAATATACCGGATAAGGCGGTTCATCGAAAAGAAAGTATCCTCATTGTGGATGACAATGACGATATCCGGTTTTATATTAAAGACAACCTGAGGGTCAATTATATCGTGTATGAAGCGATGGATGGGAAAGAGGGCTGGAAGAAAGCGCAGGAATTTCAGCCCGACCTGGTCATAAGTGATATTATGATGCCTGAAATGAATGGGATGGAGCTTTGTTGTAAAATAAAAAATGATGTACGTACCTCTCATATACCTGTAATATTACTTACGGCCAAGAGTGCCGAAGAGCAAAAATTAGCAGGTTTTGAAACCGGCGCTAACGATTATATCACCAAACCATTCAGCTTCGAAATGTTGTTCTCCCGCATTAAAGGATTGCTGGCTCACCAGGAGGCGCTTAGAAGATTATTTCAAAACCAGATCGAAATTGAGCCCAAAGCTATTAGCATAACACCGGTAGATGAACAGTTTATTGCAAAGGCGGTTGACGAAGTGGAAAAAAATATTTCTGAATCCGATTTTTCTGTGGAGGATTTAAGTAAAGCACTTTTTATGAGTAGGGTTGCCTTATACAAAAAACTACTGTCCCTTACCGGGAAAGCTCCTTTAGATTTCATCCGCAGCATCCGGATGAAACGGGCGGCCCAGCTATTAAGTAAAACACAAATGACGGTTTCAGAAGTCGCGTATGAAGTGGGCTTCAGCAACCCTAAATATTTTACGAAATTTTTTAAGAAAGAATTTAACCTGTTGCCTTCAGAGTATATTTCCATTAACAGAGGTAATCAACAAAAGAAGAATTAGCAGAACGTTAGAATGCCGTCAGGATGTGCAACAATATCGTTTTGGTTAAGTTTGAACTAATCGCACTCTGACCAAACAGGGCTCCTGGAAAGTGAAATATTACTTCACGTACTTTGCAAAAAAATCAAGAGTGCGCCTCCAGGCTAATTTTGCAGCTTCTTCATTATAGCGTGTGGGTGCGGTATCGTTGTGAAAGGCGTGGTTTACCCCTTCATAAATATATTTCTCATAGGTGATACCCGATTTTTTCAATGCTTCTTCATATGCCGGTATGCCGGCGTTAACCCGTTCATCAAGTCCTGCATAGTGTAACTGTATGGCTGCCTTAATTTTTGGCACTTCAGCCACATCTGGTTGTGCACCATAAAAAGCAACAGCTGCCTGTAATGAGGGTACATTTACGGCCAGTAGGTTTGCCATTCTTCCGCCCCAGCAAAATCCAACACAGCCCGAATGTCCATTATAATCTTTACGGCCGGGTAAATAATCAAATACTTTAATAAAATTGCTCAAACTGTCTTCCGCGTTTAACTGTTGAAATAACTTACGGGCATCATCTTCATTGGCCGGTGTGCCGCCCAATGGCGATAGGGCATTGGGTGCAATGGCAAGATAGCCCGCCTGGGCAGCGCGGCGTGCAACATCCTCAATATGGCTATTCAGTCCACGGTTTTCGTGTATTACAATAATGGCGGGATATTTTGCGTCTTCTTTGGGGCGGGCTACATAAGCCTCTATATTTCCTTTTGCGCCCGGATAGCTGATGCGTTCTGTAAACAAATCTCCTTCAGGTATTGTGCCGGCATGCGCATAATTTACTTCAAGCAGGGGTAATAGTGCCAGTGCAGCAGCAGTACTGCCCGCTAATTTTGAAAGTCGGCCCAAAAACTCCTGGCGGGTTAGCGGGTTGTGGGTGTACTCATCGTAGAGTTTAATGATTTGCTGATCCATATAAACTGATTTAGTGATATTAACAGGAGCATGAATATAAATCGTAATAATATGGTCCAGGGTGGCTTTTAGATCGCTTTTTTAGGGGGTAGATCAAATGCAATGGCTTCGTGTTCAAAATGTCCCTTATGGGAAGCGTCACAAAATGGTTTATTTTTTGAAAGCCCGCAACGGCAAATGGAAACAATTTCTCTTCCGTTTAACCCATATACATTTCCATTTTTATCAACGATTTCAAAATCGCCTTCTATCTTAAGCGACCCATTGCTATTTACGATAATTTTTGTTGCTGCCATGATGATTAACCTTAATTAAAATGCTAAAATAATAAATTAAAGCCCACTAAATGTGTAAAATAAAATATTCTGTTTTATGACGCATTTGGCCGAAAGTGATAATGGTTGCATTATTGTTCCAGGCATAGTTGTGTAATGAATTTCTGCAGGGGTTCACTGTGATGGCGGAAAAGTACGTTAAGTCCGTTGGCTTATTTTACTCACCCTTACAAAAAGAACATCAAACCTACAATCCCTGATAATTTGGATTTTTATCAGCGATACGCCGGGGTGGATCGGCCGAACCATACTTCCGCATGAATCAATGCAGGATAAATTTGTGAAGAGACTAAAATCGGAGGGGTAATAAAGATCCGGTTTTTATACTTCTTTCAAGCATTCAGCTGAATTATTTATTTATCGGAGGTGAAATGTGCCTGGGGCTGCAGTGTTCGGAGTATTGCAGAAGGGAATAAGGAGCCAATACACTTCGGGGTTGCTATTTTTATTTCCTTATTCCCTTTCCGGGTTTGTCAATCAGTTCATTTGAATGTTTTCATTTTTTGCATTCAATTCCTTTATGAGTGGCAGCGATAACAAATCCCTGCTGTTAATCAGCACTTCTAAATGATAATTGCCAGGTATCATGCTTCCTGTTCCTTCCAGGTCAAACGTATTTAAACCTTCTTTACCCGTTGTTTTTCTTTTAATCACTTCCTGTCCTTTGTCGTTTGTAAGTTTCATTACAATATAGGCCCTGTTTTTGAGTTGCACATTAATGCGGAGATCCTGTAAACTGGTGTTCGGTGTTACACTTACCATTGATAAATCATCGGTATCGTACAACTGCACTATCATTAATTTTGAATATTTTACATTGCCTTTATTATCTGTTATTTTTAACCGGTAGTAATTGGTATTGTGCAGGGGGTTATCGTCAGACAGCGCATATTCCGCTATTTGCTTATTGTCTGAAAGCGTTGCGATGCGCGAAAAGCGTTTGCCGTTTCTGCTGCGCTCCACTATTATGTTGTAGCAACAATTACTTTTTATTTTGCAAAAAAGATCAATCTTATTATTTTCAACAGACCTTCCGCTGAAATTAATTACCTCCACACTTGTTGCAGGCTTTGATAGTTGTATAAGGGTATGATTTGATATTCCCTGGGTTGCCCAACTGATGAAGGGTATTGCCATGATTAAGGTGCTGAAGCAAATCGCAACTTTTATACTACCGATAATAATTTTCATCGTCTCTTGTTTAAGTGGATAAATAAGCGGTACGAACAATGATGATTTTCGAATGACCAGTTTTTGTCAGAGGAGATAGATATTGTTCGTTTACAACAAGAGGTTAAGACGTGGTATTTCGGTAGTATGGATAAACTTGCCCGGAGGGCGGAAACATGACTGCTTAAGATACGAAATTTTATCGGTTGTGGCTGATGTGGGCTGTTTTTTTGTTTTTTTAAAGGCCCCTTAGACAAGGGGCCTTTTTCCGATTAGGAATTCACAACCTCTATAAACTCTTACTATTTTTTTGTAAACTCAGGGATACCCACTTGCTGAAAGTATATCCTTCACTGGTATCCACCTGTTTAATCCGGTATATTACTTTTGCACTGCTAACACCTTTCAAATCGTCCTTAAAGTTGTAATTCTTTACATCTTTGCTATCCGATAAAGTGAATATGATGGCGATGGTTTTAAATGGCTCATCCCCGGTGCTTCTTTGAATTTCGAATTGTTTATTATTCTGATCAATTACTGAAGACCAATTGATTTCTACCTTGTTTTCTATCATTTTAACCGACAAGTCTTCAAAATTTACAGGAAAATCAACGGCAGGTTGGTTGTTTACGGTAACGCATGATAGTTGGCAGGCGTGGTTAAGAGTACCTGCTTTTACATATCCGAACAGCAGGGTTGCGGTAGCGATGTAAATTAAAACAATCAACTTTTTCATTTTTTTAATTTGAGAGGTGCAAAAATTTTTTAACACAGGTGGAATTTGCCTGGTTTTTTACTGAGATATTGAAAAAGTGGATTTTTTGCAGACCCGCTGCATGTGGTTCTAACAGGATAATTGGATTGTTACGGTTGGTAAGAATGGTTATTATTGAAGCCGGAAATTAAACTACTGGTTGGTCGTTCCTGGATCAGGTATGGTGGGCTTTAAGAAGGATGTTGTGTTTGATAAAGATGCGTATGATCTTTAATAGCTTGATCGTTAAAACAAAAGTAGTGGTTGAAATGTAATAAAGCCAGATTTATTGCGTGTTTTTAATTGATCTATATCAATTAATAAGAATGGTGACAACGCTTTTTTATATGTTTCATTTTTTCAATGAATTACGCATACCCTTATCCGTGATATGAGTATATATGAAAAGAAAAGGGCGCCAACAAAGCGCCCCGAATCGTTTTTTTAATAAATGATAGTTGCTGCCGTACTATACATATTTGGTCACACCTGGTATGGCTACCGGGTAAAAGCCGTCCGCGTTGGGCACAACGGGTGGTACGGTTGCCCAATCGTAAGTTTGTGGGTGAATATCTATACCTGAATTAATGGCTTTATCCCATTCAATTACCTGCCCGCTATAGGTTGCCATGCGGCCGAGGATAGAAGTCATGGTGCTTTTGGCCCCGCGTTCTGCATCCCAGAATTTATATTGTCCCTTTGCCACCGCTTCAAATAGTTCATCATGTTCTGTCTGGTAAGGATTGTTTTCCGTTTTTTTGTCAAATTGGTATAATACTTTGCCCTTGTGGTCAACGATATTGGCTGCTCCGGCAAATATTTTTCCTTTTGTACCTATCAACAGTTCATCTACCTTGCTCATCGTTTTTGGCTGGTGGCGGCACTGGCTGTTGAGAATTGAGCCATCTGCGTAGTGAAATTCTACATAATGGTGATCGAATATCTCGCCATAGTCTTTGCCGGTTCTCACTTCTCTTCCACCAATGCCCTGGGCTTTAACCGGGTAAGCTTCTTTAAACCAATTGATCACATCTATATTATGAATATGCTGCTCTGTGATATGATCTCCGCAAAGCCAGTTAAAATAATACCAGTTGCGCATTTGGTATTCCATCTCGGTTTGTCCTTCCTGCCGTGGATGCACCCATACGCCATCGCCATCCCACCATGCCTGGCTGGAGGTGATATCGCCTATCAGGTCTTTGCGCTTGAATAATTCACGGTAAGAATTTTGATAATGTCGTTGAAGCCCTACAACTACATTCAACTTCTTTTGTTTGGCAATAGTAGCCGCTGCAAGTACTTTTTGAATGCCGGCTGGATCTGTTGCTACCGGTTTTTCCATAAAAATATGCTTGCCCTGCTTTACTGCTTCTTCAAAATGAATGGGGCGGAAACCGGGAGGAGTAGCTAAAATTACAACATCGGCTAACGCAATTGCTTTCTCGTAGGCATCAAATCCTACAAACTTTCTGTCGGCCGGAACATCTATGCGTTTAGCATCTATTTCTTCAGATATGGCTTTGAGAGAGTTATCCAACCTGTCCTGGAAGGCATCGGCCATCGCAACGAGCTTCACATTTTGTTTGGTAGAAAGGGCCTGTGTAGCAGCCCCGGTTCCGCGGCCGCCGCAACCTACCAAGGCTATTTTGATGGTATCTTCGGCGCCGGAAAAATAATTGGCGTTCGAAAATAAGGGGGCGGATATTAAGCCTCCGGCGAGCAGGGAAGATGTTTTTACGAATTCCCTCCTGGTTGGTTGATTTGTGGATGAATTATTTTTTTTCATACAAATTGATTTATTAAATGAGCAATCATTGTTTTAAATATTGATTAAAAAAAGTTTCTGCTTCTTCCGCGGTGGGCTGCTGTGCAGGCCGTACTATCCTGAATCCTACAAACATAGCATCTGTTAGCCACCAGCGGCTCTTGGGGATCTGCGGATCTCTTTTGTTCCAGGAAGGTTCAGAGTGCTGGCGCCTGGCGCTTCTTAGCCCGGACGCATCGTCGAGGTAACTTCCACCCCTGATACTCCTTGGGTAACGTTTAGCCGGGGGGGTTAGCGGGTCCTTACTGTTTGCTGCGATGTTGGTAAAGTAATTTTCGTCGTATTGATCGAGTGTCCATTCCGCCACATTGCCCAACATATCATATAATCCCAATGCATTGGGTTGCTTTTCCCCAACTTTATGGTACTTGTTCTTACTGTTGTTTTTATACCACGCATATTTATCCAGGTCTTTGGCATCATTACCAAAAGGGTAAATGGCTGTTGATCCTGCGCGGCAGGCAAATTCCCATTCGGCTTCGGTTGGTAGGCGGTAGAAAATGCCTGTTTTGTTATACAGCCATCTGCAAAACATGAGCGCCGCATCCTGGCTCATACTGTTCACAGGGTAGCCTCCTGTTTTACCCATTCCCCAACTCAGGTCTATGTACTGGGGAGTGGGGCGTGTTACCGCATCAACCTCGGAGCCAACCGGTGTTCCCTCATCGCGAAAAAACGCATCAAATATATCGTGTGTCACTTCGTATGCGCCCATCCAGAAAGACGATACACCTACTTCTTTTGCCGGGGCTTCATCAGGTTGTTTCATATTATCCTGGGCACTGCTGCCCATCGTAAATGACCCACCTTCTACAGGCATCATTTTTAAATTGAATGAGGTACCGGGTATTTTTTGATCGTAAGCCGTAAAATCCTGTTGGGGAGTGTTTTGAGCATAGAGATTAAATGTTAACATGACCAATATGCATGCAAATCCGCGTTTTATCACGTTTTATAAACTTTTTTTTGGAGGTGGAAGGTAAGAAAAGAATTAATACCATTACCTATTTTCTTATCCGGAAATAGAGGGTATCCATACGAACGCTGTTACCCGGTTTTTACAGGCACACAAAAAGTTTTTATTTTTTGATAGGGTTTGTCCTATTTTTAACCCTCAAACGATTTTCATATGCAACGCAGGAACTTTTTGCAAAAAGGATTTTTAGCCGGCGCTTCTACTTTAATAGGATCAGCTGCTTTTGCCGCCGAAAATACAAGCCCTAATGAACCATTCGCCGAGAAAACCTTCAACCTGGATTATGCGCCACACGACGGCATGTTTAAAAATAATGGGGGTGCTGATTTTGCAGACCAGATCAAATATATGTACGACCAGGGATTTCGCTCAATTGAAGATAATGGAATGACGGGCAGGAGTGTGGAACAGCAAGAAAAAATAGGGTCCACACTGGCAAAGTTAGGGATGAGGATGGGGGTTTTTGTAGTGCCTAAAGGCGGTAATGGCGAAAATACACTAGCCGCTGGAAAGCAGGAATTCATAGATATTTTTTTAAAAGGATGCCAGAAAAGTGTAGAGGTAGCTAAACGTGTAAACGCCAAATGGGTAACCGTAGTACCCGGAGATTTTGAGCGGAATCTGCCCATTGGTATTCAAACCGGAAATGTAATTGATGCTTTAAAAAGAGGCTCCGAAATATTGGAACCCCACGGAATAACAATGGTGCTGGAGCCACTGAGTGACACCCCCAACCTTTTTTTACGCACCTCAGATCAAACCTATGAAATATGCAGGGGCGTAAAAAGCCCATCCTGCAAAATATTGTACGACATATACCATATGCAGAAGAACGAAGGAAACCTGATTAAACATATTGAGTGGGCCTGGGATGAGATCGCTTATTTTCAGATTGGGGACAATCCCGGCCGAAAAGAGCCTACAACAGGGGAGGTCAATTATAAAAACGTTTTCAAATACATTCAGAGCAGGGGATACAAAGGAATTTTGGGGATGGAACACGGCAATTCACTCCCGGGTAAAGAAGGTGAATTGGCAGTGATTAAGGCTTACCGGGAAAGCGATAATTTTATGTAAGCTGACTGTGTCTAATCGGTCCCATTTGATTCTTCTAATTTTTCATCTTCCACGTTTGTCAGCACCACATCCGACATCTTTCTCATTGGATTAGATCGGTTGTGGGCATATTCATTACGCTGGTGCAAGATATCAACTGCGGTAAATACCGATTGCCTGAAGGAGGATTCGTCGGCCCTGTTCTTTCCAGCAATATCGAAAGCAGTTCCATGGTCGGGGGACGTTCTTACCCCGGGTAACCCTGCCGTAAAATTTATCCCTTCCCCCTTCGACAGCGATTTAAAGGGAATAAGCCCCTGGTCGTGATACATCGCCAGAACAGCGTCAAATTTTTCATAGCTTCCTCTTGCAAAAAAGGCATCGGCACTATAAGGTCCAAAAGCCAGGATATTATTATGCTTTGCCTCTTTAACAGCTGGCTTAATAATTTCTTCTTCTTCTTTGCCAATAAGCCCTTCATCACCAGCATGTGGGTTTAGTCCGAGCACCGCAATCTTAGGTTTGTCTATTCCAAAATCCTTTTGCAGGCTCTCTTTTAAAATCAATATCTTTTTTAGGATGGCTTGTCGCGTAATCTGCTGGGCGATATCTTTTACGGGCACGTGTTCCGTTACCAAACCTACCCGCATATTATCGGCACACATCAGCATCAATACCTCTTCTACGCCAAAGAAATGTTTTAAAAAGGGGGTGTGTCCGCTAAAATCGAATTCCTGGGATTGCACGTTTTTTTTGTGAATGGGGGCGGTAACAAGGGCTTGTATATGACCAGCTTTGAGTGCTTGAACGGCCGACTGTAAAGATTTAACCGCGTATTTACCACCGGTATCGGTAAGTTGCCCCGGCGTAATATTCACTTCTTCTTCCCAACTGTTGAATAAATTAATCTGCCGGGGGTACACCCGTGCAGGGTCTTTAAGGGTTTGAAAGCTGAAGTTGACCTCCGGCAGCGTTTTCCTGTAAAAATTGATGAGCTTGTTAGAGCCAAAAATTACCGGGGTGCATATATCCAGTATCCTGCTGTCGGAGAAAGTTTTGATTATTAATTCAATGCCGATGCCGTTAATATCGCCGCATGAAATACCAATAGCCGGTTTGTTCTGATTTGACATAAAGCTGTATTGAATCGCGAATTTACGGTATTGTAAGTGGTTTTCGTATTTTTAGGCATTCAATGTATACATTAAAGAAATCTCTGGGGCAGCATTTTTTGCGCGATGAAAACATGGTGCTTAAAATTATATCTGCATTGCAGGAACGCCCATTTCGCCAATTGCTGGAGGTAGGCCCGGGCGGCGGCGCCCTTACCAAACATTTAATCAATATACCGCGTATCGCATTCAAAGCGATAGAACTGGATGAAGAAAAAATCCATTTCCTGGAAACTACTTATCCGGAAATAAAAGGAAAGATCATTCATCAAAGCATATTAGACACTGCGCAACCCTTTGAAGGAAAATTTACGGTTATTGGTAACTTTCCGTACAATATTTCTTCACAAATTATTTTTAAGATACTCGATTGGAGAAATGATGTGGAAACCATGGTAGGAATGTTTCAGAAAGAAGTGGCACAGCGCATTGCATCAAAGCCCGGCAGTAAAATATATGGTATACCCAGCGTGCTGGTGCAGGCTTTTTTTGAAGTGGAATATTTGTTTGAAGTGCATGAACAATGTTTTACTCCACCCCCTAAAGTAAAAAGCGCTGTTATTCGGTTAACGCCCAAAACGGTGCCTCTGCATATTGACAACGAGGGAAAGTTTTTTTTGTTGGTGAAGACTGCCTTTAACCAACGGCGCAAAACTTTGCGCAACGC
>DASUFG010000509.1:0-3167 GCA_036274715.1 Agriterribacter sp. | reverse complement strand
TATAGGATGATAAGACATTTCTACTGTTATGACCCATTGGTAGCTAGGTTTTTAAGTGTTGACCCCCTGATACGGTCTGCACTATATATACCTTGTTGAGATAGGACAGAGTTGAAAATTTACCTGGGCGTTTTGAAATGTTGAACAAACCCGGAACCATAAATAATAAATTGGAAATTTCTACATCCCATACATGCGCCGCACCTCCAGTACAATATCTTCAATTTGAGCGTCATCCGTTTGGGCGTTATAAGTTTGCTTTAAGCTGCTGCCAAATATCCAGGCTACACTTTGCCAGAAACTTGCCGAAAAACTACCCTTGTAATCACGTATTATATCATAGCAGGTATTGCCTGTTTCTCTTGCAATCAGTTTCATCAACACCTTTCCCTGGTAAATAGATAGGTCGGTAAGCGGTTTGGTAAATTCATTGCGCAAATCTTTTTCACGGCTTTTCACGTAGGCTTTTCTTTTTTCCTTGCCGGAGATATTCACTAATTGTGCATTGATATCGTTGAATACCACGCCGGCTTTTCTTGCGTACGGGTAGGTAACATAAACCGCGTTGCGTAACCTGGTCCACTCCCGGAGCGCTCTCCGCTGCGAAGCTGATAATCTCAGGTAAATATAAACTTCAGACAGTTCTTTATAAGAAAGCGTGTCTCCGTTGTAGATAATTGCCTGTACGGTAATTGTATCATTAGGTCCGTATTTCGACTGTGAATGAGCATAGCCCGACAACAACATGATGCCCAGGATCGAAACGATAAACCTTTTATATGTGCTATTGATGGTTTTCACCAATTAATAATACTTAAATTAAACGGCTATAGTCGCTCTTTTAATACGTTTAGACAGAAAAGACTGTCCAAGCGCTGCGAGCTTACCAATAATTTATGAATATTTAACCACTTTTCGTAAACCGGTTCCAGGCACTGATTAAGAATCCTGTTGTCATTACAAGAACGCCCAACCATAATATGTTGATAAATGGAAACTGAAACGCCTTTAAAGTAATGTACTTCATTATAGCATTCGACTCCTTAATACCTAAAGCAATAGAGTTACCAATCCTATTCACCTGTAAAACAAGATTTTGCGACATTACTGTATCTCTTTTTGCAATTGAGGCATTGTCTTTAGCAAAAAGTGCCGGTTGGGCTTTATAGGTCATGCCATCATTAGTGTGGATGGTTACGTCGGCCAGCCAGGCGCTGTCTACCAACGGAAGATCCTTGTTGGTCTTTTTATTGGCTTCAATCACCTGGTCTACAACAATAAACCCATTTGAATAAAACACGGTATCGCCTTGCATAACAGGATGATCCCTGAACGTAGCGGTATCTTTGAGACTTTCGGGGTCGGGCATGGAAGTAACAAAAGTAAAAACGTCTTTATTCCAGTAATGCCGGGAATCTGGATTAGCCGATAAACTGGTCCGCCCTTCATCTCCCTTCATCAGGAATGCATTGGGATACAAATTGAAGTTTTCGAGCACCTTACCTGTTGTGCTATCCTTACGCAGGTAGTTAACCCTGAAATACTTTTTTTCATCACCGGGATGGGATGAATCGGCCTCATAGGTTACCATATACTTACCCATCGGAGTAGGTACTCCCATGATAAGTGTAATATTCTCCAATCCACTATCATCCTTGCCTTTGGGATCTTTTAAACCCGGTATCATAATTCCGGTACGATTGATTGATATGACCTGTTTTTTCGATGAAGTAATCAAGATACCCAGCAGTACCATTCCAAAGCCGACATGCGCAATTGAACCACCCGCCAACCTGATTTTACCTTTTACCCCAGTCCATACATACATCGCGTTGGCTATTATGGTGTATGTGGCAGCAAAAATGGCAAGATGGATAGCACCCAAATATCCAATGCCATATGTGTTATAATCTATTTTTCCCACTATGCTAATAACCAGGGCAATAATGGCCGCAACTGTAGTCGGAATAACAATTTTTTTGGCCCAAAAGGAGCGGGGTGTTTTTTTATATTTCAGGTACTGTGTAATAGCGGTGAGTAAACCTAGCACGATGACAATCAATATCATTACCCTGTTATACACATATTCTGGGTCTTCTCCAATCGCCTTATGGGTACCAAAAATTTTATTAATGATGGGCAATGAGGTGTAGAATGTGATATAGGTACCCGAAATCAGCAATACTAATGCACCGACAAACATCCAGAATTCCCGTGAAGAAACTTCTTCCTCATTATGAATAGTTGGAATAAATTTCCGATTCCTGAAGAAGGCGGCAATAAACAAAATGCAGAATGTTGCCATCATAATGATCAGATGCCAGAACAATGAATTGCCTTCGCCGGTAAAAGAATGTACCGACGTGTCACCCAAAACCCCCGTACGGGTCAAAAATGTAGAATATACGAGCATCATGAAAGCCAGGAAAAGAAACCAGTAAACGGATTTGGAAGAGTAGCCCGTAGACTTATTGATAAGCAGGATATGTACACTGGCAACCATTAGCAACCATGGAACCAGAGACGCATTTTCAACAGGGTCCCAGGCCCAGTAACCACCGAAAGTGAGTGATTCATAAGCCCATGCGGCACCCATCATGATTCCTACACCAAGAATGGCGGCACTGAATAAAGTCCAGGGTAATGCGGCTTTCACCCAACCCGTATATTGTTTTTTCCAGAGCCCTGCAAACGCGAAGGAGAACGGAACGATGGTTGATGCGAAGCCTAAAAACATTACCGGTGGATGAATAACCATCCAATAATTTTGAAGCAGAATATTTAATCCGTTGCCGTCGCGGATATATTTTTGAAGATATTGCGGATCCTGGAACACTGGCGCGCCTGGAAATTCGTTCCGCATCAATACAAACGGGTTGCTTCCCACTTTCAAATCAAAAAAGTAAATGCCCAACAAAAAAGTGGCAATAAATATCTGGGCAAGCGATATAATGGTCATTACCGGTGTCTCCCATTTCTTCGCGGTAAGCATAATACCTATACCCAGCATACAATGCCAAAAATTCCAGAGCATAAAACTTCCTTCCTGCCCCTCCCAGAAACAGCTTAACAGGTATTTTACAGGCAAGCTTCGTTTGGAATGCTGGTGTGCATATTTATACTCGAAATAATGATTGTATATTATAATATAAAGGGTGACAAATATA
>DASUFG010000508.1:0-5815 GCA_036274715.1 Agriterribacter sp. | reverse complement strand
TCCTATTATAACATTGATTTTATTGAGGATTACCGCGTCATCATAAGCAAATCCTGCATTACGGAATTCAATATTGATATTAAAAGCATTTAGTTTTTTCCCGCCGGGATTATCATCTACCATTACCTTCGTTTTCAGTATTTCTTCTATGCGCAAAATAGCGGAAGATCCTTTTTGTAAATTACTGAATGAGGTGGACAAGGTTTTTACCGGGTTGATGATATTGTAAAACATAGCCAGGTAGGCCAAAAACATAGAAGGCGACAAATTAATCTGGTTGCCTAAAACCATTTGACCGCCAAACCATAAAATCCCTACAAAAACCAACACTCCTAAAAACTCAGACATCGGTGACGCCATATCTCTACGGCGACTGATTTTATTCTTCGCGTGCAGCAGTTCATCATTTATTTTCCCAAACCTGCCTTTTAATAAAGACTCAATATTAAAGGCTTTGATTACACGCAATCCGTTAAGGGTTTCATCCAATACCGACAACGATTCGCCAAGTTTAATGGCTGCCTCGTTCGACTGCTTCCTTAAAGAACGGGAAATTCGTCCCAGAACAAATCCTACCATCGGAATGCAAACCAGTATGGCGATGGTTAATTGCGGGCTGATATAAAACAAAACGGCGAAATTTATGATGATCGTGAGTGGATCACGAATCCAGCCTTCCAAAGCGCCTACCAGCGAAACCTCCACTTCCGCCACATCATTTGTGATGCGACTGATCAGATCGCCCTTTCTTTTTTCAGTAAAATAGCCAATCGGGAGCCCGAGTATCTTGGCATACAACTCGGATCGGAGTGTATTTACAATGCTATTCTTAATGGGGTTCAGAATATTAAAAGACAGGTAGAGAAACAGATTTTTTAATAAGATAGAACCTATAATAATAATGCAAATAAAAGCCAATGCGCCTTTGGGGTTTAAATCTCCAACCTGGGTAATCAAAATATGCCTGATATAAGCTGTAATTGGACTGTCCGCTTTGGGTACCACCCCAGCATTGTCGCCTTTAAAAATAAGGTCGAAAAAAGGAGCGAGCATGCCCAGCGATACTACCGAAAAAACAATGGAAAGAATGATACAAATAAAATAAAGAACGATCTGCCCTTTGTATAATTTTAGATAACTAAAAACCCGCGAATATTTCTTCATTATGCTTTCTGATCAGATTGAACGGCAAAGTAACTAAATTTACAGCCACTAAACTTGAATGAAATGCAGGAAGGAAAGCGTCAAAAACAGGTAGCCGGTTTATTGTTCGAAGAATTTAACGAAATATTTCAACGCCTCGGATTGGGAATGCTGGATGGCGGAATGGTTTCCATATCGTCTGTAAAAGTAACCCCAGACTTGCTTGAAGCAAGGATATACCTCAGTTTCTTCAAGGTAAAAGACACTAAAGAGACCTTAAAAAAGATTGAGGATAAAGCCTGGGAAATTAAAAAAGAACTTACCGCACGGGTAAAGCATCAATTACGCAGGATACCAGAATTGAGATTTTTTATTGACGACACACTTGAGCATGTATTTAAAATGGAAGAGCTTTTTAAAAAGCTCAACGAGGAAAGAAATGAAAAGAATCAGTAATATGAGGCTGCGCAGCCGTGTATAGTTGATGATTTATCGCACTAACCCCTTTTATCCACCGCATAACGCTATTTTAGCATTAAACCATTTGACTTGTATTTAACCTTTGCCTGGAGATATTTCAAAGCCAAAAAATCCACCAATGCGATTAATATTATTGCGTGGGTAAGTGTAACGGCTATCGCATTTGCTACAGCCGCCTTACTTGTTTTATGGAGCGCTTTTAATGGCTTTGAAGGACTGGTAAAATCACTTTACTCCACTTTTTATACTGATATTAAGATAAGTGCTGCTTCGGGTAAAACGGTTATGCTCACACCCATGCAAATAGCGGAACTCCATAAAATAAAAAATATCAGCACCTATTCCTTGATAGCGGAAGAAAAAGCACTGTTGCAAAACCAGGATTACCAGGCCATTGTTGAATTGAAAGGGGTGGATTCCAACTATACAAAGGTAACTACCGTGGAAAGAAGCGTGGTGAGGGGGAAATTTTTGTTGGGCAACGCCGAGCATCCGGGCGCGGTAATGGGTGTTGGAATAGAAAATGCGGTTGCCGTACTGAGCGACAGGAGTATAGGCAATCTTACCGTTTACTTACCCAAAAAGGGAGTTGATGACATCAGCAATCCGCTTTCTTCCTTTAATGAAGGCAAAATTACGCCGGTTGGAGCCTTCGCCATTCAACAGGATTTCGACAATAAGTATGTACTCACCAATCTTGATTTTGTTAAACAGTACATGGGGTTTAGACCCGATGAGTATACCGCAATGGAAATTGCCATCGTGAACAAGGAGGAAGAGCAACTGACCAAGAAGCAAATTGAAATGCTTTTAGGGACCAATTATAAGGTGCAAACCCGCTATGAACAGAACAGCAGCCTATATAATGTGATGCGCCTGGAGAAATACGCCATCTTTGGCATCTTTATCCTGGTGTTGGTGGTGGCAGCTTTTAATATGATAGGCGCTTTAAGCATGCTGGTGCTCGAAAAGCAAAAAGACATCCAGATACTGCAATCTATGGGCGCAACCAAAGTTTGGGTGCAAAAAGTTTTCTTAACGGAAGGAGTTGTATTGGCGACCATTGGTGCCGGCATTGGCATATCAATGGCCTTGACGCTTTGTTTTTTGCAACTGCAGTTTAAACTTATCCCGTTGGAAGGCAATTCATTTGTTATCGATTATTACCCTGTAAAACTCGTATTCACCGATTTCGTGATTGTAGCGATTACCGTTTTTGTTATTGCTTTAACGGCATCCTGGTTCCCATCAAAACGGGCGGCCAACCAGGCATTCGAATTACGAAATTAAATACTCTCGTGTTTACGATTATATTTGAAAGGTATATTGACAAACGTGTAGGCGCTGCGACCAGGTTAGCATTTCTTGACTATATTTGCCGCCCTAAAGATTTTGCTACATCTTTCTATCCTGCCTCCATGCGGTTGAATCAAAGCCCGGTTGGATGCAGTTGGCAAGAGGGTAGCGCAAATGGTATTTTTGTTTTTATTCAATAAATTCGTTAATCTTGACTTCCAACATAAGCACAAAGATGCAACACGAAGAAGATTTTGATGCCAATCTTGCAGGCGAAGAGGGGACCAGTGAAGAATCAAGGAGCCGTTGGTTCAAGCGTATTAAGAAGGGCATTCTTACCTCCACCGCAGAGAAAAAAGAAACGCCTGATGGGTTGTGGATAAAATGTCCAAGCTGCAAATACACCTGTACAGTGCTGGAACTCAAAGAAAACCTGTTTGTATGCCCCAGGTGTGACTATCATCACCGAATAGGTAGCCAGGAATACTTTGATATACTATTCGATCAACAACGATACGAGGAGTTATTTGAAAATATCCGTTCCGTTGATTTTTTGAAGTTCAACGACCTGAAACCCTATCATAAACGACTTGAGGAAGCCTACCACAAAACCGGGTTAAACGACTCCATAGCTGTTGCCACTGGACAAGTGGGCACCCAATCATTGGTCATTTGTTGCATGGATTTTAATTTTATTGGCGGTTCCCTGGGAAGTGTAATGGGTGAAAAAATTGCTAAAGCCGTGGATTATTGCCTGGTACATCAAATTCCATTAATGATTATAAGCAAGAGCGGGGGCGCGCGGATGATGGAAAGTGCCTTTTCTTTAATGCAATTGGCTAAAACATCCGGAAAATTATCGCAGCTGTCTGATGCAGCTATTCCCTACATATCACTTTGTACCGACCCCACATATGGCGGCACCACCGCATCTTTTGCGATGCTCGGAGACGTAAATATTGGGGAACCTGGCGCCATGATAGGATTTGCCGGTCCTCGGGTAATTAAGGAAACCATTAAAAAAGATCTTCCTCCTGGTTTTCAAAGCTCAGAATTTTTAATGGATCATGGTTTCTTAGATATCATTGTTCCACGTAAAGAATTAAAAGAAAGATTAGCCACGCTACTTACTTTATTTAAATCGTAAACGCGTCGTGTCCGCCTTTTTTTAGTTTTCGGAGAAATCACCCACAAAAAAGCATGTCTAATATTCGTAACCGCTCCGCGTATTTTGAATACCATATAGATGATAAATATGTGGCGGGCCTTGTATTAACCGGTACTGAAGTAAAATCAATACGGGAGGGGAAAGCCAGTTTTAATGACAGCTACTGTTTTTTCAATAAAGGAGAATTGTGGATTAAAAGCCTGCATATTTCGGAATACAGTCACGGAACTTATCATAATCACGATCCCCTGCGGGAACGGAAATTACTATTGCACAAAAAAGAATTAAAGAAGTTGGCATCCAAAATAAAGGAGAAGGGATACAGCATTGTGCCACTCAGCATTTTTTTCAATGAAAAAGGCTTGGCCAAAATAGAAATTGGGCTTGGCAAGGGCAAAAAATTGCACGATAAAAGAGAATCCATTAAAGCGAGAGACAGCGAAAGAGAAATCAAAAGAAATTACGGTATATGATGAAAAAACGCATTGCTGCAATTTCGCAGACAATATAACCAGTTTATTTACAATACTTTTAGATATCAAACGTTACTTTGCATGCTATTTATATCACTGTTCTATTTCAGTAGCTAAATGAGAATTATATTAACCGCATTTTATTTTTTTTGCGCCCTTTCTGGTTTAACACAAACCCAGGGCATTAAAGGCAGTTGGTTTGGCAGCGCCGATGTATTATTAGGTGGATCCCACAACAATTATCTGGTTGAGCTCGATCTTAAGCAAAATAACAATGAAATTAAAGGTATTATCAGTTATTACTTTAGAGAAAGCTACCAGAGTTTTTATGTAAAGGGCACATACGACCAGCGCACCAGGGAGGTCGTTATTAAAGACGTTCCGATCACCTATTTTCGGGCATCGGCCAACAACGGAGTTGAATGCATAATGGACCTCAGGGCCGTGCTTACCGCTTCCCGGGTTAGCACCAGCATTAAAGGGCTTTTTACGACCAAGGGCAAGTATAAATATACCTGCCCGGATATTGCTTTTGATTTTGTATACGGGGAATCGCTGAACACCGACAGCTTAATCGAGAAATTCGCGGCCATCAAAAAAATATGGCGGCCGTCGGAAGAAGATGTTGTGGTTAATGAATCCAAAGTATATGTTCCTGATTCAGTCGACCTGAAAGTGAAAGAGCCTTCCGCCGAAAAAATGGAAGCGCAAAAAATACTGGAAGAATTCACCAAACGAAAGGAAGTTGTAGTGGGCCAGGAAATTTGGGTGAATTCTGATTCAGTCAGGCTTACTTTTTACGACAATGGTATTGTGGATGGCGACAGCATCTCTGTTTTCTTTAACAAAGCGCCTGTTTCAACACACCAGTTGCTAAGCGAAAGAGGCATTGTCTTTTATGCTGTGTTGGATCCCACCAAAGAGTATAACGAAATAAGCATGTTTGCCGAAAACCTGGGAACCATCGCTCCTAACACGGCTTTAATGGTGCTCACCGATGGGGCTACCCGGCACGAAATATTTCTTTCGAGCAGCCTTACGCAAAATTCTACCATAAGGATAAGAAGGAAAAAATAACTATTCGCAGCATTTGCTATTATATACCAAGTATAGTGAATACCCGGAGGCGGGATCCCCATCCAATTATCTATGGAAAAATTTTTCATTTCCGCTGAACAATTCATGGTAACCTGCGATTGTTTTACCGGCATTTTCGCAATTTAATAAGGCTTTAAAAAGCCCTGTTGCATCGTTA
>DASUFG010000507.1:0-7054 GCA_036274715.1 Agriterribacter sp. | reverse complement strand
AATTTGCAATTATTACTAAAACCAATCTTACTGGTATCGCTCACCGGAAAGTTTTATCTGGAAAATCTGGAAAGTGTGAAAAAGGGGTAAGAATCGCAAAACAATTCTGGCGCATTAGTAAAATCTATTTATATAATAGGCTACGAGTGTTGTTGTAGGTTGGCGAAGAAGGCGTATTGAAGCGGTGCTGTGTTATTGGTCTTGTTCCTTTATCCACCTGGTGATCCTATCCAATGCCGCCGGGGAAAAGGTTTCCTCTATGTTGGCATATTCATTCGGCAAGCCGGTTGTGCAATCCTGGAACAGGTGATTGAGACCAGGTAGTGGCACTATGGTAGCATTTCTATTGCCAGCTTTTTTCAACGCCGTTTCTATCGCGTGTAAATTCTCCTTTGCGGGCACCTGTAAATCCTTTTCACCATTCAATGCCAGTACCGGGCAGGTTATTTTCTGCAGGGCGGCTGCAGGATCGTATTGTATGAAGTACTGCATCCACGGGCTGATCAGTTGGTTCACTTGTAACGCCGTAAAAGCATCTTCGGTCATGCCATTTGGAATTTCACCAGGGTTGTTGTGCAACACCTGCTTAATGTAGGCGGTAAGGTTGGTTTTTAATGCTTCGGTGCTTGCAGATTGTAACACCATATCAAATGCCTTCCTGTTGACGACTTTGCTTTCCTGTATTCGTTGTTCTGGCATGCCGGACGCTTTCGCGATCGCTTCCTGCTGTAACAATAAGAGACTATCGCCACGGATACCGGTTCCGGCGAGCAGCACAATAAAGCTTATATCTCTATTTGTTGAAGCTACCATGGGTGCAACAACGCCACCCTCGCTATGACCAATCAAACCGATTTTTACCGGGTCAATCTTTTTCCTTGTTTTCAGATACGCAACGGCACTTTCAACATCCTTTGCAAAATCTGCTGAAGTAGCCTTGCTAAAATTTCCCTGCGATTGCCCGAAACCCCTGTCATCATACCGCAGTACCGCTATGCCGTTGCGGGTTAAATAATCCGCGATCACTAAAAATGGTTTGTGTCCAAAAAGTTCTTCATCCCTGTTTTGGGCACCGCTTCCGGTAATCAAAATAACAACAGGAAAATTACCTTCTTTGTTTGGCAAGGTTAGTGTACCGGCCAGCGTGATGTTTGCATCAGCATTCCGGAAGGTAATATCTTCTGCTCGGTAAGGGTATGGCTTAACAGGCTCCTGTGGCCTTTTTACAACCTGTTTTTCAACAGGCTTCCTCGACAAATTCAAAGGGAAACTTTGTCCCGCCTGTTTAAATGTTCCCTCAATGTCGTCTCCCTTCCATGTTCCCTTGTATAGTATATTTAGATTGCTTACTTCAAATGTCAGCAAAGAGTCTTCAAAGGTTGTAATGGTGACAGGAATGCTTTTTGCACCCTGGTCAGGGCTGTCTAAAGTTGAACTATAACCGCTTCCGGTTTGGGCGACATTAAAGACAAGCCGCAGCTGCGTTCCCTGTACCTCTAATATACCGTTCCACTGCCCGGTGATATCCTGCGCGGAAACTGCCAGGTAAAATAATGCTGCCAAAGCAGTTAGGAGTACTCTTGTCATAGTTTGTATGCTCATTGTTGTTTAACCAATTTGCATTTATCCTGATGCTTTTATTTTAAACTTTTCCACCTGCCGTTTATGCCGGAGAATATGCACTATCGCGTGTTCGGTTACCTGTTCCCTGTCGTAGGATTGTCCCCAGCCTGTGAGCATTTTTTTAGTATTGTCGTATTCTTCCAATTGATCGTCTTTGATGTCTTTGAAAATATCTTCGGTATATGCAAAAACCTTGTGCAGGTCCTCGATATATTCCTTTACCGTGGTGCGAAATACTTTGGCAGGTCTCACAACATTATTTCCCTTTGAATTGTAAATACAGGTGGCGTACCCGTATCCGGCGTAAACTACATGTGTCAAAATGGTTTGTATCGATTTGCAATTTTCGTCAGCCGTTACCGGGTCCACGATAATCGTCAATGCATCATCGGGGATATCTTCAATCACTTTTACGAAATCCGAAATGGTTTGTTCATAGATGTCGAGCAGTGCGCCGACAGCTCCTTGCCTGTACATGGTAGTGAAGGTTTATTGTTTCGTTCCTTTTAATTCCAACTTACCGGAGGGTCCCATATTCACATTGGCTTGCCTGGTTATGGTAACATCGTTCTTGCTGAACACCATGTTATAGGTAAAATAAAAAGGTGTTTCGTACAGGTAGGCACGAATCCGTAAAGTATCCGGCGAGATCCAGGCCCCGGAGGAACCAACAGGCATTTCCTCCCCGGAAGGACTAATAAATGT
The DNA here is from genome assembly GCA_036274715.1 of Agriterribacter sp. Taxonomy (GTDB): domain Bacteria; phylum Bacteroidota; class Bacteroidia; order Chitinophagales; family Chitinophagaceae; genus Agriterribacter. The sequence goes on along the minus strand of DASUFG010000507.1, from coordinate 4,726 downwards.
GCCGCTCGCCAATACGCCGTTTCCGATTGGAATAACGGACGATTTGTTTCCGTTGGTTAATGTGATGGAATGGTCATTCTTTTTCAGGTTGAATACCACACTTGTAATGCCTTCCCCGTTGGACTGTATAGCATAAGATTTTCCGGAAATGGATTTTGCCAAAGGGCTGGTTGGCTGTCCTTCAACAATACTGAGCGTTAAACCTTTCAGCTTGTTTTGTAACGCGGTGTAAGCATCCTTGTTTTCGGCAATGGCAGTTGATTGCAGTGCAGGCAGGAGGTAATCCCAAACCAGGTTCATAATTGCGCCCATATCAGCGGTGCCTGAAGAAATCGCGAGGACTGCGTCCTGGTCAGGAAATACAATGCAATATTGGCCAAAAGCTCCATCACCCCTGTATAGGTTGTGGCGGCAACGCCAGAATTGGTAGCCATATCCCTGCTCCCAATCGCTGTCGGGATTACTGCCATTGGAAGTTTGCAGCTTTGTAGCTTCTGCCACCCATTCTGCCGGGATAAGCTGTTTGCCCTGCCATATTCCTTTTTGAAGGTAGAGCTGCCCCAGGCAGGCGATATCTTTGGTGCGTATTTTCAGTCCCCATCCTCCTGTATTAATACCTTCCGGCGAAGTCTCCCAGGTTGGGTTTTGTATGCCGAGCGGCTCAAACAGTCTTGGGGTAAGGTATTCGAGTAAGGTTTTCCCTGAAACCTTTTGAATGATGGCCGAGAGCATAAAGGTGGCAGCACTGTTGTAGACAAAGTGAGTGCCGGGCTTGTGTTCCACCGGTAACGATAGGAATCCCTTTACCCAACTGGTAGTATCCTGCCTCATGCGGCCGGTGGCATCCTCATTGTGGCCACTGTTCATCTTCAGCAAATCGCGGATACGCATTGCCTGGAGATTGGCTGAAGGATCCTTAGGTGTTTGATCGGGGAAAAAAGAAATCACCTTATCATTAATATTGAGCAAGCCTTCTGATTGTGCGATACCAATGGCGGTAGAAGTAAAACTCTTGCTCAAAGAGAAAAGCATGTGCGGGCTTTCGGGGTTGTATGGATTCCACCAACCCTCTGCTGCCACTTGCCCATGACGCACCAGCATGAAACTGTGCAGGTCGTCCTTTCTTTGTTTTTCAGCAGCTTCGATAAAATTCAGGATAGCCTGGGAGGAAATGCCCAGTGATTCGGGTGTTGTGCCTTCCGATTTATTAACCTGGGCTTTGGGTGTGGTTATTACAAAGGAGAGAAGAAATAAAGCGATTATATTTTTCATGTGGAAGAAGTTAGATTTGATTAGTGACAAAAAGTACAACATTATTCTGAATGTGCGGGAAACTGTCTATTATCAAGTGGTAAGGGGGAAGTGTTAAGTAGTTGGTGGTAAGTCGTAACAAGAAGCCACCAAATTAAAAATTTTTTGCGTATCGTCTATTGCCCATTGCCCATTGCTTCTTGCTCATTGTTCATAGTTCACTTCTGCCAGCTCCTTATATATTTCATTGTTGCTAATAATATTTTGAAGCGTTTGTATCGAAGTAGCTGCATACAACCCGTCTTCGCGGGTATGCATTACATAATCCACCAGTTTTTCAACTGTGCTGGTGGCCACATGCATGCGGGTATCGGAAGAAGCATAGTAAATAAAGACGGTTCCATTATCATCAGCAATCCATCCATTGCAAAATACGACATTAGAAACATCGCCGGTTCGTTCTTCTCCTTCGGGCGCCAAAAAATATCCCCCGGGTTTATGAATTACTTTGGTAAGATCATTAAGGTCGGTCATAAAGAGATACAGCACATAGCGCAGTCCCGATGCCGTGGTTCTTACCCCATGCGCCAGGTGCAGCCAACCATGCGTGGTTTTAATAGGAGCGGGGCCCAAGCCGTTTTTCGACTCACTGATGGTATGGTATTGTTTGGGATCAATAATCACTTCTGTTTCAATTTTTGCATTAGTGATCGTGGGTGATAAGCCAAAACCAATACCTCCGCCGCTGCCGGTATTAATAAAACCATCCTGCGGGCGGGTGTAAAAGGCATATTGCCCGTTGTATAATTCGGGGTGCAATACTACATTGCGTTGTTGCGGAGAATGCGTTTTCAGATCCACCAGTCTTTCCCAATCCTTCAGGTCTCTTGTGCGGGCTATGGCGCTTTGGGCAATGGCCGATGAAGTATCGTAAGGTCCTGCATTACTGTCTTTTCTTTCTGTACAGAAAACACCGTATATCCAGCCGTCTTCATGGGCCGTTAAGCGCATGTCATATATGTTCACGTCACCATCTTTTGATAGGGGAACCTGCAATGGATAATCCCAGAAACGGAAATGATCGAGTCCGTTATCACTTTCCGCAATGGCAAAAAATGATTTTCGGTCTGCGCCTTCTACTCTCGCTACCAGCAGGTATTTGCCCTTCCATTTTATGGCACCGGCATTAAATACAGCATTTATGCCAAACCGTTCCATGAGAAATGGATTGGTAGATGGATTCAAGTCGTACCTCCAGAATAAAGGGGTATGCGCCTTTGTTAGAACGGGATTGGTATAACGGTTAAAAATGCCATTTCCATCTTCCCGTTTTGTATTAGGTTCAGCAAGCAACGCTTCATACTCTTTTTTCAGCTTCGCCAATCGTTCTTCAAATGAGGTGTTCATTTTCTCTGAGTTTCGTAAATAATCAATTAATCATCGTGGAGCCTGGTCCACCACGTTTTCTTAAGAATAATAATGATTACGGTTAATATTAATAGGGTGATCAGTAAAGGGAGCTTCAACCATAAAACGATATACATCGGCAAAATGGTAAGGCACAGTTGTCCTATCATGCCCAGTACCACATTGAACATGTTAATCTTAAAATTTTTGTTGCCTGTAAAACCCGGATCGGTTTTTATTATTTCGATATGAACCGGCTGCCAGAAGCCCCATGGCCGAACTGTTTTGTAAAACGACACGAGGGTTTGCATATCCGTAGGCGGGGCAGCATAAGTTCCCGCAATAGAACCGATTAAAGACAATACAAAAAATACTGGCCAGTAATACAGGTCGAGCCCGGTAATCACGCCAAATGATTTGAGCACTGCCAATGCAATTGCGGGAACGATACCCGCCAGCATGCCCCAGAAAAAACCGTTGGCGTTAAACCGCCACCAGTACCATTTGAGCATGTTGGCAACAATATAGCCACCATATAACCCAGATACGATCCACTGCAGGATCGTATTTACATCTTTTACAAATGAACCGAGTGTAATGCCGGTTATTACCACCAGCAACCCGGCGAGGTAATTCATGGAAATAACTTTTTTGTTGGATGCTGAAGGGTTGATGTATTTGAGGTAAATATCGTTGACGATATAGGCCTGTCCGGCATTGAGTGTACCCGAAAAAGTACCCATAAATGCGCCGAGTAAACCGGTTACGGTGAGCCCAAGTAAACCCGCGGGGAGAAAAGCGTTAATAGAGGCCGGAAGTATTTTCTCAAAATCTATACCTCCCGCTGTTTGCACGCTGCCGCCAATCTGGTTAAAGTACAACAGTGCCAGCACAGTAAGTCCGATGATCATGGAATAGCGAACCGGTAGTAGTATAATGGACACAAAACCGCTCATCTTGCTGGCTTCTGCGGGTGAACGGGTGCTCAATACTTTCTGCATATCGTAGTTCGGGGCGGGTCCGGCCAAACTGGCGAAAACTCCTTTAAACAGCATCATCATAAAAAATATACCGAAAAGGGAGAAGCCGTCATTTTGTATTTTGGTATTGGCGTCGGCAACAATATTCGACCAGTCGAGGTTGAGCTCCCATCCAAAAAAGGGGTTGGTCCACCCTTCGGGCACGGTAATGTTTGTACCATGCAAATGAATCATGGCAATAATGGCAATGCTGATGCAGGCAATCGTCATAATGCTGTATTTAATCACATCACCCAACACAATGCTGTGCATACCCCCCAGTATAGAATAAAACATAGTGAAGAGGGTGAAGATGACGCCGTAAAAATGGGGTACGTAAGCTTCGGGTACAATAAAAGGGAGATAGGGTTGAATAGAATCCCAGGGAATAAAGATTTGCATGAATTTTCCAAGTCCTACAAAACCGTAGGCCATAAAACCAAGACAGCTCAGCAAGGCAAAGGCCACTACGATGGTATGCGATGCCCTGACACCAGTTCCGGAAATGCCAAACCTGCCGGCCAACCATTCTGCGCCTGTAGTGGCGTTCGACCGTCGTAGCCACCTCGATAAAAACATCATCAGGAATACCTGGTTGAATACCGGCCACAACCAGGGGATCCAGATACTTTTCATGCCGTACACAAAACAAAGGCTCACCATCCACATGGTACCAGATATATCAAACATGTCAGACGCATCGCTTAGTCCAAGCATATACCAGGGAAGGGACTTTCCACCAAGGAGATAGTTTTCTTTGTTTTTCCGCGCTTTTTTTCGCAGCACCCATCCTATTACAACCATAGTAATAAGGTAGGCGGCCATAATGAGCAAGTCGATCGTTTGGAGTTTCATTTACAGTGTGCTTATCGTGTAATTTCCTTTTTCAAATGAACATTTCCACTTTTTGGGATCATTTTTTCAAGCACACTTCGATGTACCCGGTTAAACCGGTCCTCGTATTGCGTTACAACATTCCCAAAACTATTTCAAACCAATAGACATTAATAATACTATTATAACATTTCATTGCCGATAAAATGCAGTCC
>DASUFG010000506.1:0-4203 GCA_036274715.1 Agriterribacter sp. | reverse complement strand
GTAAGATCATTGTATAAAGGCTGGTTGGGCGTTTGCCTTAACACGGCAACAATGGCCTTGTTTTTTAACGCCATGCCGGCCAATTCTTTGTTGAACTTGTCATCGCGTCCGTTCCAATTGGGTAACCCACCTTTTATGGATCCGCCCGTAATAAACAGAAGTGCACCGTCATGCGCATTTTCTTTGGGCACCAGTATGGTTAGCTGGTGTGTCCATATGTGTTCGCGCCACTGTTGAGAGGTAAGCAACAATGCGTAGGCTTTTACATCGCCGAGATCATAGGTATCTTTCACCTCCCATTTAAACGTTTTATCGCCATTATGCAAATAGCTCTGTAAAGCTGTTGAAGGCGTAACCTGTGCCTGGGCAAAGCTTACAAATAACAGAAAAAGGGCCAAACATCCTGAATAAATCTTCTTCATGGTAATTACTGTATTTAAACTGTTGATTTCTGACTTGATATTGAGTGTAAAATATTCTATTTCTGCGGTGCCGGACTTTCTTTGATCATTTTCAGCGCCTCGGTCATATAAACTTCACCTGTCATTTCACCCAAACTGGTACGGCTCACGTAATCGTATCTTTTGAAACTATGAAAATCCACTTTGGTAAGCATATAGCCAAAGGCATCGTTGGTTAAACCAAACAAAAAGGGAGCATTGGTATTCATATGGCGTTTTACATAAAACCCAATATTGGGCAATGCTTCCCCGGGAATAGTGAGCACCTGCGCGGTGCCGATATTCAACAGATTTAATTGTGCGGTTGCGACATTGGTATTGGTATTTCCTGCTGCTAAATTGAGGGGTGAATGGGTAAGAATAAATTTCATGATCTCAGAATCTATCGGAAACTGAATTTTTTCTGACGCACAATACAACCCTGGATTTGGTTGTACAGGCGCATCCGCAACTATGCGTAAAGCTTCATCGGCAAGCAGTTCTCCAATACGGATGCATTCCGCCCAATCGTTAGCCTCCCCCCCGGTTTCGAGCCGGTTATCAGCAGTTACCATTCCCCCCTGGGCGCCATTCATAAACAGTGCAACGCCGCCACCTTTTGATTCAATCCTGTTGTACAACGGACCGCATAAATCCGGACTCGAAATACCCCTTCCCGAACCTATCACTTCAGGATGAATGGCATAGTTAATGAGCGTGGCAATGGGTTTGTTTATATTTTTCCCGGAGGTTGCAATAGCCTGTATTACTCCACAACGCGGATCATACAAATCGGGAGCATAATAATTGTAGGATATTTTTCCCTTTGCTTCACCAACTGCGATTTTTAATGCGGCCGGTTCCAGTTTTGTTATCGCTTCATTTACTGCATCCGCAATTTGCTGAACGCACCAGTTTAAATATTTCAGGTCGGCATGAGACACTCCTTTTTCATCCGGGAATCCATATGCATCCGGGCCGCTGTGCGTATGGGTTGCACCTATTAAAATATTTTCAGGAGGAATCCCTTTGATAAGCGCTCTCGATTTGTTTCCTAACGCAGAAGGCCACCCTAAATTATCGATATTCACAATGGCGATTCTTGTAGATCCATTTTCCAATACCAGGGCGCGTGCGTATAAATCTCCCTGCTTAATGCTTGCAGGTTTTGGGGTTCCAATTCCGCCAGATACCGGAAGCAAAGGGTTGGGGGTGATAATCCTCACTGCAGCTCCTGCTTTGAAAGTTTGAGTGTGGGCAGTGAAACTGATAAAAAATAGAAAAGAGAAAAACGAAGGCAAAATTTTTTTCATTGGTATGATTTGTTTAAAATGTTATTTATAAGAAACCCACAAGGTTTGCAAAATAATTAACGGCTATGCAAGCCTTGCAGGTTTAAAAATCAATTATGGGCTACCAGGGCTTATTTGTTCCCTGAATTACCCAGGGTTTCGACCAGGGACTATTTTGTGCGCCATCTGCTCCAAAATTGGAATATGGTGTAGTTTCTAATTTAGCATTGGCGGCCTGCACATTAGCGCTGTTAAGGTTCCTTTCATCTACCATATAATAAAACCTAACAGGTAATTCTTTTGCAACCGATCTCCCTTCTACGCCATGCAATTCCGGATAACCCGTTCTGCGCCAGTCGAACCAGGCTTCTGTCGCAACCGACCAGGAGGCAATCCATTTTTGCGTCAGTATCTGCTTTTGCGTACCGTCAAAAACTACCATCGGCTGGGTAATGTAATTGCTGTACGCAGCCCCCAATCCCCAGGCATCAAACGATGCTTTAATGGCATTGTAATAATGTGTTTGAGCATCTCCCGCATTCCAGCCTTTTGCAGCAGCTTCTGCCAGGATGAAATTAACTTCTGCAGCCGACATTACCCTTACTTTGGTGCCCCCGGCGTTACCTTTGGCAAATTTTGAATTCACCCAGGAAACATGAGGATTGTGCGAAGACTGGTTTGGATCGGGACTAAGGTTGTATAATTGAGGAGCATTTAATGCAACCGGAAGCCCTACGTAATTGGGATCCTGGTTAATATCTGCTAAAGTAAGTTGCTTTGATCCCAGGTAGTCAGGCGATACTATACGCACCGCTTTTCTGAACTGGCCATTTATTGTAGTATCACGCACTGTTTTATTGGTATTGGGCGGCGCTGCATTATCCACATAAATGGATATCTCTACGGGATTAGCCCAAACGGTGATACGGGGATCATTTCTTTCGAGCAAAGCCGTTACCAAAGTGTTGCACATCTTAATACGCCTGTAGTTAGTACTATCCGATTGAGGAATGGCATAGGAGGGCCAGGAATCAGCATCGCTGTTACCCGGGAAAGTCATCCCGGCATCATCCGACGCTGTCATAATCAGAGGATATTTATCGGGGTCATTCGCTATTTTTTCTATGCCATTTCTGGCTACATCGGGCAGCTTTTCGGAGATGCGCATATAATACCTTAAGGCAAGGGAATTGGCGAACTTTCTCCATTTGTTGGCATCGCCATTATAATAAAGATCTGCAGAACCCACAGCACTGTTAAATTGGTTTTCCGATAAAAATGTGTTGGCTTCTTCCAGGTCTGCCAAAATGCCTTCGTAAATGCTTTGCTGGCTATCGAACACCGGGAAAGTGGCTTCTATTCCACCTTCCGCTCCTTTCAGCGCCTGCGAATAGGGCGCATCGCCCCATAGATCGGTGATCAAACCAAACATCAGGCTTTTCATCACCAGCGTTATTCCTTTGTGTAATGGATATTCCAGTTCCACCGCTTTATCGTACACAAACTGGTTGTTTCTCAAAATATCATAGTAGCCACTCCAGCTATTGCTGCCGCCCCAGTCGTAGTTATTATGGCCTCCTGCCCAGCCATCTTTTTGAGTATGCTGCATTACACCCGCGATGTCCTGGTAACCCAGGTTAACAAAGGATTTTCCGGCTTCAGTTAAAACGGTCGACAACACGAGATTCGGATTGGTAGACGATGGATCCGCACCATTTGGATTTTCGTTCATTTTAACCAGTTCCTTTGTACAAGATAAAATGGATACCGAGAAAAATGCCACGAACCCTATATATTTGATCTTTTTCATAATCACTCTGTTTAAAATGGCTTAAAAGGTTACATTTAATTTTATACCCATAGGAATAGACCAGGGTGTTACATTATATCTTTCGATACCCTGCTTGAATTGTATCCCGCCCTGGGTACCCGTGGTTGGCTGGTATGCGTTTTCGGGATCGATTCCTATTTTAGCTTCCGTCCATAACATTACATTTCTGCTGTAGACAGAAAAGCTTACATTCTGTAATTTAAGAGATTTGATTACATTGAACGGTAACGCATAGGTTAAGGAAATTTCCCTGAGCTTAATGTACGATGCTGAAAACAGAGAGGGTTCCAGGAAGTCCCATGGATTGCTTACAGCATACAGCATAGGGATGGTTTTGTTGGGGTTGTTAGGGTCTTCAAGTCCCAACATATTTTCGCCCAGGTTTTCCGCATAGCCTGTTGGATTACCATTAGCATCCCACCCGGTGGCATACACGCCAGGTGCAAACAGTCCGCCATACGGGAGATTGTAGCCCGAGATAATAACAGGATAGCTTGCCCGTTCGGGTGTAGGCCAACCCACTCGCAGAAACTTATTGCCATGCATTTTGATTAACTCATCTTCATGAGCAACCAGGTAATCCCTCAGTTCCTTACCTGTCATGGTTCCGGGATCAATAAAGTTATCAAACTGTAAAGAT
>DASUFG010000505.1:0-6620 GCA_036274715.1 Agriterribacter sp. | reverse complement strand
TGGAAATCAAACGGGCGATTTTATGCTGCATATCGTTCCTGCTGTACAAAGGAGTGACACAAGGAACGGTGGTAGTAGTAATGCTGTTAAGTTCAAGAAAACAATATACTTCTCTTCGGCATGTGTTTCCGATTTTCGTATCAATAAAAAATGCAACCCTATATTTGCACGCTAAACCGTAATACGCATTGTCGCTACCCGAAGCATTACTTCAAACTTTACAACAGGTAAAAGGCTTTTCCAAAGAAGCTTTTGAGCAGGTGCATGCTTCCGGCGAACAGGTTACTTCGGTTCGTATCAACCCGTTTAAATGGCAAGCCAACTTACCATTTGCCACTTATGACCTACCACTGTCCTCCCCCGTTCCCTGGTGCTCAACAGGTTATTATCTTTCCGGGCGCCCTTCCTTTACATTGGATCCCGGTTTTCATGCGGGCGCATACTATGTACAGGAAGCCTCTTCCATGTTCCTGGAACAAATGATTAAAAAAGCCTGTCCCGACCATGCCACCGAACGATATAAAGTGTTGGATTTGTGCGCAGCGCCGGGTGGGAAAACAACCCATCTTTCGGCACTATTCCCACAGGGGCTGATAGTGGCCAACGAAGTGATAAAAACAAGAACCGGAATTGTAACAGAAAATGTCACAAAATGGGGTAAAGAAAATATAGTAGTCACCAACAATGATGCGGAAGACTTTAAAAAATTGGCGGCTTTTTTTGACGTTATTGTGGTGGATGCACCCTGCAGTGGCAGTGGTATGTTTCGGAAAGACCCTGATGCCATTAATGAATGGTCGCTGCAAAATGTAGATCACTGCAGTAAAAGGCAGCAACGCATTATTGAAGACGTATGGCCGGCGTTAAAGGAAAATGGCGTGCTGATCTATTCTACATGCTCCTATTCAGCAGAAGAAAATGAAGCGATCGCAGGGTGGATGGCTGAACGTTACCTTGTGGAAACCATTCCATTGAACCTTGATGAATACCCGGGCATCGTGGAAACCATGTCTGATAACCGGGGCATGTATGGATACCGGTTTTACCCGGATAAAATAAAAGGCGAAGGTTTTTTTATTGCCGGACTCAAAAAAAAGGAAGCTGCTGTCGAAAATTGGCCCAGGCCTAAAAAATTTACCAAAGCTTTAGCACAGGAAGAAACCGCAATTCTTCCATTCCTATCGGTTCAGGATCGATGGTCATTTATCCAGGCAAATGATGAAGTGCTTTTGCTGAACAAAGCTGATGTGGACGATATCGTTGTTTTATTTTCGGCGCTTTACATCAAAAAAATGGGGGTGAAGGCGGGTAAGGTGATCCGCAATGAATTGGTTCCGGCGCACGAACTGGCGTTGAGTGTATTGATTTCAAAACAGGTAAAGGCCGTTGAACTGGATAAAGAGATGGCATTGAACTATCTCCGGAGAAATGATATTGAAATTGAAACCAATTCAAAAGGCTGGGTGCTGGTCACCTATATGGGGTTGAGATTGGGATGGGTTAAGATATTGCAAAACCGGGTAAATAACTATTATCCGCAGCAACTTCGCATATTAAAGCGTTGATTTTCACGTTATAGCTTTCAATCCACTTTTTTTTCTTATTTTCGTATGTGCTGAAAACAAAGAATATCTGATGAAAAAACTGGGCATATTATTGGTGTCATTTTGCGTTACCCTTGGGCTTGCCGCGCAGTCTTCTGATCGTATTATACAATCGGAAGGCGGAAAGTTATTTCTAAACCATACCACCGCTGCCAAAGAGAATTTTTACAGCATCGGACGCTTGTATAATATTAGTCCGAAAGAAATTGCGCCCTTTAATCATTTATCCTTAAACGATGGACTGGAAATTAACCAGGAAGTTAGAATTCCGCTCACCAGTACCAATTTTGCACAGCAGGGTACGGCCGCAAGCGATGAAGTTTTTGTACCGTTGTATCACATGGTTGAAGAGAAAGAAGGGTTGTACAGGATCGGGCAGAATTTCAATAAAGTACATGTAAACGATTTAAAAGCCTGGAATAACCTCAGCTCAGAAAACATCAGTAACGGTCAGCTACTGGTCGTTGGTTTTTTGAGGGTAAAGACCGACCAATCTGCCCTCGCTGTTAACGGTATTAAAAAAATTGGCGGCGGAGTGAGTAGTTCCGTTGCAGCGGCGCCACCTGCCGTTGCAAAAACAGAAACCAGCAATCCGCCAGCGAAACCTATTGAACAACCCGTTGCTAAAACAGTTGAAACTGTGAAGCGTACAACCGACGAGGGTGGATCAGAGGGAACGGGGTTTTTCAAAACCAGTTATCGCGAGCAATCCGGCAGCTTAAGTGGATTTAAAAGTGAAATGGGCGTAGGTGCTATTTTTAAAAGTACAAGCGGCTGGCAGGATGGCAAGTACTACGCTTTAATGAACAATATTACGCCGGGTACCATCGTGCGCATCACCAACTCCAGTAATAACCGAACCATATTTGCTAAAGTGCTGGGTGAACTCCCACCCGGAAAAGAAAATGAGGGGCTGCTGATACGCATCAGTAATGCCGCTTCTGTAGAATTAAAAATTGGCGAAAAGGAACAAAAATTTGCTACGGAGGTCGCTTACGCTAAAGACGCCAATTGATAGGTATATGAATACGTGTTGTTTTAGTTTTCCCGGCAATGATGTCCCGATGTAACTATGGTTGCGACGCTACGTTCAAGGTTCGTATCGCTGATCAACAACGTTACTTCATGGGTTCATGACCTTTTTACTTCAGTAAATTTTTAATATCGTTCAGCTTTAGCAGCGCTTCCACAGGAGTGAGACGGTTAATATCTGTATTCTCCAGTATTTCCCTGATATCTTTAAAAGTTTCGCTGTGCATATCAAAAATCGATAACTGCATTTGAGGTGCAGATAATTGTTTAACAGCATGACTAACGGCATTGCCATTATTGCCGGTATGCTTCTCCTCCAGTTGTTTTAAAATGGTGTTAGCCCTGTCTATCAGCGAAGGCGGCATCCCTGCCATTTTTGCCACATGAATACCAAAGCTATGCGTGCTGCCGCCTGCAGCCAGTTTACGCAGGAAGATCACTTTGTTGCCCGATTCTTTATTGGTAATATGATAGTTTTTTACACGCGGTAATTTGTTTTCCAGTTCGTTCAGTTCGTGGTAATGTGTAGCAAATAAAGTTTTGGGGGCAAAGGGGGAGTTGTGTAAAAACTCAGCGATGCTCCAGGCAATTGAAATACCATCATAGGTAGATGTACCGCGGCCTATTTCATCCAGCAGTATCAGGCTCGCCGACGAAATATTATTGATGATACTTGCCGTTTCATTCATCTCCACCATAAAGGTTGATTCGCCTGCGCTCAGGTTATCGGATGCGCCTACCCTGGTAAATATTTTATCAGTTACCGGTATATGTGCTTTTGTGGCGGGAACAAAACTGCCGGTATGTGCCATTAAGGTAATCAACGCGGTTTGCCGCAACACTGCGCTTTTACCACTCATATTAGGTCCGGTAAGTATAATGATCTGCTGGTCTTCGGGATCAAGCAAAATATCATTGGCAATATATTGCTCTCCCGTGGGCAGGTTGCGTTCTATCACCGGATGGCGGCTTTCTTTCAGTTCAAGCACATTGCCATTGTGCAGTTCTGGCTTTTTGTAGTTATACTGCAGGGCATTATTGGCAAAACAAGCCAGGCAATCAAGGATGGCCAAAATATTGCCATTTACCTGCATGGGTGCGATATAATCCTGCAATTCCAGCAGCAGCTTTTCATACAAATCCAGTTCTATCTCTATAATTTTTTCCTCGGCGCCTGTAATCTTTTCTTCGTAATGTTTTAGTTCCGGGGTAATGTAGCGCTCCGCGTTGGCTAAAGTTTGTTTTCGTATCCAGCTTTCGGGCACTTTGTTTTTATGCAGGTGGGTTACTTCAAGATAATAACCGAATACATTATTAAACCCCACTTTAAGCGAAGATATGCCCGTGGCCTGTGTTTCTTTTTGCTGCAGTTCAACCAGGTATTCTTTCCCACCGGTGGCAATAGCGCGTAACTCATCCAACTCCTCATGTACACCTTTATTGATGATATTACCTTTATTAGACTGAGCCGGCGGGTTTTCAATAATTTCTTTATTTATTTTTTCAGCGATATAATGGCAGGGGTTAAGCGCATCGGCCAATCTTTTTAAATAATCATTGCTGCTGTTGATGCAAATATTTCTTACTGCTTCAATATGCTGTAAACCGCGGGCAACCTGTTTTATTTCCCTTGGATTTATTTTTTTTAACGGAATTTTACTGACCAGGCGCTCTACGTCGCCGCATTGTTTGATATGCTGAGCTACTGCATTTCTACAGTCCGTTTCTTTAATGAAATATTCCACCAGGTTTAGTCGCTCGTTAATGCGGTTAATGTCTTTCAGGGGGAGTACGATCCATCTCCTCATCAAACGGGCACCCATAGGCGAAACCGTATTGTCCATTATTTTCTGCAGCGATTGCCCGCTGTCGGTGCCATTTCCCAGCAGTTCCAGGTTACGGATAGTGAACCGGTCCATCCACAAATGATCATCTTTATCGATGCGCTGTATAGAAGTGATATGTTGCAGGTTGGGGTGCTCGGTGTCTTTAAGATAATGGAGCACAGCACCCGCCGCAATAATGCCGGCCTGCATATCTTCAATACCAAACCCTTTTAACGAATGTGTGCCGAAATGTTTCAACAGGCTTTCGGTGGCATAGGCTTTGTCAAACAACCAGCTTTCGAGCGTATAGGTATAAAATTTTGCACCAAAAGTCTCCTTAAACTGTTTCTGAAAGTTTCTTTGAAAAACCACTTCAGCGGGCTTGAGGCTCTGCAACAATTTATCAGCATATTCGGTATTGCCTTCGGCTACAAAAAATTCACCTGTAGAAATGTCAAGAAAAGATGTGCCTACTATATTTTCTCCAAAATACACACCGGCAAGAAAATTATTGCTATTATGTTCGAGGAGTTTGTCGTTGGTAGCTACACCCGGAGTAACCAATTCCGTTACGCCCCGTTTTACAATCCCCTTTGCCTGTTTGGGGTCTTCCAGTTGATCGCAGATGGCTACGCGGTAACCGGCTTTTACCAGTTTGTGGAGGTAAGTATCCAGGGCATGGTGCGGAAAACCGGCCAATTCGGAAGAGGAAGCAGCGCCGTTGTTACGTTTGGTTAAAGTAATGCCCAGTACCTGTGATGATTTTATGGCATCTTCTCCAAAGGTTTCATAAAAATCACCCACCCTGAATAATAATATGGCATCGGGGTATCTTTGTTTGATAGCCCGGTGTTGCTGCATTAAAGGAGTGTCTGAACTTGCTTTTGCCATAAACGAGGCCAAAAATAAGGAACTGCAGGAAATACAAGCCCGAATGTTGAATTTCGAAATCCGAAGGAAAGAATCAAAAACTAAAATCCAAGTTCCAAATAAGACTCAAAATCCGAAATCCAAATAAAGAACCAAATAACAAGAACCAAATAATAGGCAAAGCCCGGAGATTCAAGTCCGAAGCCCTAAAGAAAAAGCGAAGAACCAAAATACAAATTCCAAATAAAACGGATCCGCAGTGAGGGATGCAACCCCATAATTTTTAAAATCAAGTGAAGAAATGGCATACCCACCTGGTACCTGAAACCCGACACCTAATCCACAAACTTTTCTTTTCTTTGCTTCTATGCGAAAATTAAGCATGGATGAACTGAACCGTAAAACGGTTGAGGAATTCAGGCAATCCAGTAAAAATCCCATAACGGTGGTATTGGACAATGTACGCAGCATGCATAATGTGGGTAGCGTGTTTCGTACCGCGGATGCTTTTCTTGTGGAGGCGATCTGCCTTTGTGGCTACACCCCCCAACCGCCCCACAGGGATATCAATAAAACAGCGCTTGGAGCAACAGAAACCGTGGCATGGAAGTACTATCCATCTGCTATGCAAGCCGCGCAGGCATTGCAGGGTAAAGGATATAGCATTTGGGCCGTGGAACAGGCAGTTGGAAGTATAGCGTTAGATCAATTGCGATGGGAAACTTTAATAGCAAATAGTGCGACGGGTAAAATAGCCATTGTTTTTGGTAATGAAGTGAGTGGGGTAGACGATGGGGTTTTAAAACTTTGCCATGGTTGTATGGAAATACCGCAGTCGGGTATGAAACATTCCCTGAATATTTCTGTGGCGGCAGGAATTGTGTTGTGGGAATTGTCGAAGGCTTTTAAAACACGATCAGTATAATCTTTATATATCAGCGTACATTTGTCGTATGACAACGGTCAAAAACTACCTTTCCCTCATCAAGTTTTCCCACACCATCTTCGCCATGCCTTTTGCGATGATTGGTTTCTTTTTAGCAGTGCGGATGGTTGAGCCTTCTCTCTCCGTTGTGCTTCCCAATAGTTTCGGTGATACTGCTATTTATCTCTCTGCAAAGGAAGTAATTGTACAATTGTGCCTGGTTGTCTTTTGCATGATCTTAGCCCGTAGTGCCGCCATGGCTTTTAACCGGTATTTAGACCGGCATTTTGATGCAAAGAACCCACGCACAGCCATACGTGAAATTCCGGCTGGTATTATCAAAGCCAATAGTGCATTATGGTT
>DASUFG010000504.1:0-2616 GCA_036274715.1 Agriterribacter sp. | reverse complement strand
AAACGGTATGGGTGCCGGTATATTTTTGTATGTCTCCAAATATGGGCGAACGGGAAGATACATAGGGATTAATCCATAAGTTGATACGGATGTTTTTTCCCAGCAATCGTTTTACAAAATTTTCAGGATCGGGGAAGCGTGTACTATCCCAAACAAAATTGTTTGGATAAGAATAAGTTTGCCAGCCGGGTTCTAAACCAATAAAACTGAGCGGGTAACCCCGGTCTTCAAAACTTTTCACTTCCTCCATCACTTGTTTATCTGTAAAAAGTGTAGGAGTACGCTGTGTAAAACCCAATCCCCATTTAGGAGGCAATACCCCGCCACCACAAAACAGGTTATAGCGCTGCACTACTTCCATGGCATTTTTTCCCGCAAAAACATAAACTTCTGCCCCGGCAGCCGGTACCATAATTTCCATGGCATCGGAGTAGGGCTGCGAATCCCAAGCTGGATCTGCATTTCTGTTCATTTCCGTGGGCGGGCTTTTGCTATCCTTTCGCACTGCAGTACCTGCATATACTTTAATGCGGCGGGCGGCATTAATCAACACCCCATATCCCCGATCAGAAATGTATAGCGGCACAGGTGCGTGGGTGCGTCCATCATCTTTTCCGCCGTAATGGTCTACCTGGAGTTCTTTAATGGTGCCCCGTTGATGCACCGATTTGAAATTCAGTCCTAGTCCGAAAACCTGTTCCTCCTTTTCAAGCGGAAAACGAAAAATAGTTTTTCCATCGTAGTACTCGGTTATACTTCCCTGTAAGTACCCAGGAAAAGAGGGCTCTCCTAATTTTGTAAGTGCTGCAACATCGGGCTGAATATCGGCAATGCTCAACGGACTGATTTTTTCCGGAACACCAGCCACGGCTTTCCACACACCGGGCGCAACAGTTTGCCATTGCAATGAATTTTCCTGTGCTATCGAAACAGTAGTAATGCAGCAGGCGAAGAAAATCGGCAGCAAGCCAATCAATCGCCCTGCTGAAAGAAAAGAATTGCGACTATCCTGCGCAGTAATGAAATTCACTCGAAGCATAATATAAGATTTTGAAATCCTGGTTCACCCTTTGAAAACGATAGCTAAACTACTATTTCCGGGATTGCATTCCTGTTTTCCCTGTGCAGGGAACAACACGAATATAACTCAACTCAATAAGAAGAACAGCACAACGTAAAATAGTCGCTCACCAGCACGGAAGTTGCTCAAATATCATACAGCATTTTGAAGCGGATTACTATTCAAATAAGTTTTACATTCGAGTATGAAAAAAATCTGGGTAGGTTTTATCTTCTTTGCCATCTTTTTTACCGGAACGACAACTGGCTTTGCACAAACTTCTTTAGACAGCATATTACCTGTTCGTGGATTCTGCATTGCAGCGCCATCTGTAAAAGGCGTTGATTCCTTCGTTGTATTTATCAATAATGAACTGGCTCCACGCAAAGTGAATACGCTTATTTTACGGGTAGATTTCAATTATCAATACAAAAGTCATCCCGAACTGCGCGACAGTATCGCCCTTTCATCAATTGATGTAAAAAAAATCGTGGCTGCCTGTCGTGCCAATGCGATGAAGGTGATACCACAGGTAAACCTGCTCGGGCACCAGTCGTGGGCGAATAAAACATACAACCTACTGCTAAAATATCCGCAGTTTGATGAAACACCGCATGTAAAAATGCCCGCCAAATACGAATGGCCGAATGCCGACAGTTTATATTGTAAAAGTTATTGCCCGCTACACCCCGAGCTTCATAAAATAGTATTTGCATTGATCGATGAAATTTGTGACGCTTTTGAAACCGATGCTTTTCATGCCGGCATGGATGAAGTGTTTTATATTGGCGATGACAAATGTCCGCGCTGCCATGGTAAAGACAAATCAGTTTTGTTCGCTAGTGAAGTCACCCGCATTCGAGATCACCTGGCACTGTCTAACAGAAAATTATGGATATGGGGTGATCGCCTGCTGGATGGGCGTACCACCGGCCTTGGAATGTGGGAAGCCAGCTACAATGACACCTGGCGGGCGATTGATATGATTCCTAAAGATATTATGATATGCGACTGGCACTACGAACGCCCCGACAAAACAGCGGTGTATTTTGCTATGAAAGGATTGAACGTAGTTACCTGCCCCTGGCGTAACCCGTCTATTGCTGTTAGCCAGTTAAACGATATGATAAACTTTAGAAACGAATCCACCGCAGCCATGAAATCCAACTTCCAGGGCATGGTGCAAACGGTTTGGTCGGGAGCCGAACCATTTATGAGGGGATATTATGAAAACAGGAAGGATCGCGATGGTGGCGATAATACACCATGGGATTGTTTTAGGAAAATGTACGCTGAAATTGGAAAACTGTAGAAATGAAAAACACGCTCTGTAACAATGGTACTTTAAATGATTACTTTTATGAAGATTATTGCTGCCACCTTTCTGCTCCTGCCCTTTCATTTATTTTCCCAATCTGCACCGTACAGCCTTTTTAACGGAAAGGATTTAAAAGGTTGGCATATTGATATCCCTGAAATGGATACGAATACGCTGGCAAAAAATCCATTTATTATAAGAAATGGTTTGCTGGTAAGCATGGGCGAACCCCAGGGCC
>DASUFG010000503.1:0-5442 GCA_036274715.1 Agriterribacter sp. | reverse complement strand
ACCTCGGATAGCACCAGTAAAAGATCCGAAAGTGATGTGAAGTTTACCATCGATTTCAGCATAAGAGACGATATCACTTCTAATAGCCGCCTCGACCAAACCAATGCTTTTGCCACCAATGGACAAAAAGTGATCATCATTAATCCTTCTATTGATTATGTGTTGAGCAACCGCATTCAACTGAAATTCTATTTTGATCAGCAAAGAAGAATTCCTTACATCTCCTCATCTGCACCTATGACCACCACAAGAGCCGGGGTGCAGGTGAATATATCCCTGGCGCCATAGAAAGGTTTACTTTTTTGCGTTCTATTTTAATGATTATCCGACCAATCAGTGGCTTATTTTTTGTATATTTCATACCATGAAAACCATAATCATTACAGGAGCCAATGGGAGCCTTGGATCTGTTACTGTAAAAAAATTCCTGGAAAAAGATTACCGGGTAATCGCGGTTGCCCTTTCGGGAAGTGAACTCGGTTTTGCGAGAGATAATAAAAATTTTGAACTTCACCAGGTGGATTTAGCCGATGAAAATGCTGCTCTTCTTTTTATTAAAGAAGCTATCAGTTTATATGGTACTATTGAAGGCGCACTCTTTTTAGCAGGAGGGTTTGCAATGGGAAGAATAGAAGACACCACGGGCGGTGATTTAAAAAAAATGTTCGCACTTAATTTTGAAACCGCCTATAATATTTCCCGAATGCTGTTTGCACATATGTTGCAAAATGGTTATGGTAGATTGATATTTATAGGCGCACGACCTGCCCTGAAACCCGAACAGGCAACAAGTTCCCTGGCTTATACGCTTTCCAAATCCCTTTTGTTTAATTATGCCAATATACTCAATGCTTCGGCTAAGGGTAAAAATGTAACCGCCTCAGTGGTAGTACCGAGTACCATTGATACTGAACCCAACCGAAAAAGCATGCCCGATGCCGATTGGACCAAATGGGTAAAAGCAGAACAGGTGGCAGATGTGCTCGAATTTATCTGCAGCGATCAATCACTGCCATTACGGGAACCGATTTACAAGGTTTATAATGATGCGTGAAACGAAGTTGTGAGTAGTGAGCAATCAGCCAATACCGATACCAGGTTTCAGGTATCGGAATGTTCAATTCTGGTTGCTCAAGGCTGATAACTGGCAGCTATATTCAACTCACCCCCGACCCTGCATCAATTTCGCTTTCTGTATTTATAAAATGGAGCCTGCCCGTTGCATCTTCCGCCATTAAGATCATGCCATTGCTTTCTATGCCGCGCATTTTTCGCGGCGCCAGGTTAGCCACCACCACCACCTGTTTCCCTACTATTTCTTCCGGCTTAAAATGCAATGCAATTCCCGAAACGATAGTGCGTTTTTCAGTACCAAGATCAACTTCAAGCTTCAACAATTTATCCGCCTTTTCTACTTTTTCGGCCGACAAAACTTTCCCGGTCCTCATGTCTAACTTTGCAAAATCGTCATACACTATTTCTGGTTTTAAAACAGGAGTTTTTTTTGAAGACTCTTCGGGTTCAGTAAGTTTTTTGACTGTATCCTGGGTCGCGGAACCGGTTGCCACATTTGCTTTTAATTTGCTCACTTGCGCTGCAATCTCGCTGTCTTCCATTTTCCGGAAAAGCAATTCAGGCGCACGTAAAGTATATCCAACACTCAGCAATTTAAGGGTACCCGCATTTTTCCAATCCAGCATTCTATCCACCACTTTGAGCAGGTGCAGAATTTTTTTTGCCGTGTTAGGCAAGAAGGGATTAATCAAAATGCCAAGGTTAGCTGTGAGCTGTAAACAAAGATGCAAACAGTTGTCAACTTGTTTTCTTCCCTTTTCGGTATCCACATTTTTTTTCCAGGGTTCTTTCTTTTGCAGGTATTGATTACCCTTCCGGCTAAGATCAATAATTTCAAACAACCCTTCCCTGAACCTGTATTCTTCTATGGATTGGGTAACTTTTACTTTGGCAGATTGAATATCTGCCATGAGCTGCTTATCATCTGCATCCACAATTTCATTATGCAATGGCGGCACTTTCCCGCCACATAATTTATGCATAAGCACCAGTGACCGATTTACAAAATTTCCAAAAATGGCTACCAGCTCACTGTTATTTCTTTCCTGGAAATCCTTCCAGGTAAAATCATTATCCTTGGTTTCCGGCGCATTGGCGCATAACACATATCGTAATACATCTTCACATCCGGGAAAATCATTCAGGTATTCGCCCACCCATACCGCCCAATTACGACTGGTAGAAACCTTTTCGCCTTCAATATTCAAAAACTCATTTGCAGGCACATTGTCAGGCAACACAAATCCGCCGTGCGCTCTAAGCATAGCAGGAAATATAATACAATGAAATACAATATTGTCCTTGCCTATAAAATGCACCAGCTTTGTATCTTCCTTACACCAGTAGTCCTGCCATTGATCTGTTAATTCTTTAGTGGCGCTGATGTATCCTATAGGGGCATCAAACCAAACATATAAAACCTTACCTTCTGCATCGGGCAAGGGGACTTTTACTCCCCAATTGCTATCACGCGTCATTGCGCGGCTCTGCAAACCATTGTCCAACCAACTTTTGCATTGTCCGTATACGTTATTTTTCCATTCCTTATGATCTTCCAACACCCATTGTTTAAGCCAGGGTTCATAATCCTGCAACGGGAAATACCAGTGTTTGGTTGTTCTTTTTACGGGCACTGCATCACTTAATGTACTCCGCGGATTAACCAACTGCTCAGGGCTGAGGGAAGAACCGCATTTTTCACACTGATCACCATATGCATTAGGGTTACCACATACGGGACAAGTGCCGGTAATATACCTATCGGCTAAAAACGTTTTAGCCTTTTCATCGTAGTATTGTTCTGTTTCTTTTACTTCAAATAATCCGTCATCATACAGCTTCTTAAAAAAAGCTGCCGCTGTTTCATGATGAACAGGGTTGCTGGTCCGGGAATAAATGTCGAAGGAAATGCCCATTTTTTCAAAGCTATCCTTAATAATAGTATGATATTTATCAACGATTTGTTGGGGGCTTACCCCTTCTTTCATAGCCCTGATGGTAATAGGCACGCCATGTTCGTCGCTGCCCCCAACAAATTTGACATCCCGCTTTTGGGCCCTGTTATATCGTACATATATATCCGCCGGAATGTAGCAGCCCGCTAAATGCCCTATATGTAAAGGACCGTTCGCATAAGGCAATGCCGCCGTAACCAATATTCTTTTGTAATCTTTCATAATCTTTTAAAAAGGAATGCAAAAGTAACTCAATACAAGCACATCTTTTATATGCCCTTATCAGGAGGGGAATTTTACTCCTAACTTAGAGTGGATATTTATTTTTATTTATTTTGAAATTATGAACCGTAAACATTTCTTATCCTCATTAATAAGTACGGCAGCTTCTTTTCCGGCTTTGGCAGCTCCTGTTAGACAGAATAATTTAAAGATGACCATCCCGCCAAATCTCAAACAAGGAGATATTCTTGGCATTACCTCTCCCGCCGGGCATATTACCCTTGAAGAATTGCAACCCGCCATTGAACAAATGCAAAGCTGGGGACTCAAAATAAAAATTGGCGACAGCATTGGAAAAAGGTATTTTAATTTTGGTGGAACCGATCTGGAAAGAGCCCAGGATTTTCAGCGTATGATGGATGATCCTTCGGTAAAAGCGATTATGTGCGCCCGTGGTGGTTATGGCGTGGTGAGGATTATTGATGCGCTTGATTTTTCAACATTCCTGAAAAAACCTAAATGGATCATTGGTTTCAGCGATATTACAGTAATGCATTGTCACATTAATAGCAATTATAATATAGCCACGATCCATTCTAAAATGTGTAATAGCTTTCCGGAAGACTTGACCAAGGCTGAACCAATACAGGTAGAAACGATTGTGTCCATAAAGCATGCTTTAATGGGTGAAAAAATACACTATGCTTCTACCTTTAATGAAATGAATAGAACTGGCGTTGCGGAAGCGACATTAATTGGCGGCAATTTAAAAACCATTGAAACCCTGGTTGGTACCAGTTCTGAAATTAATACCGCAGGCAAATTCCTGTTTGTGGAAGATGTGGGGGAATACCTGTACGGTGTTGACAGGATGTTCTGGAACCTCAAACGCACGGGAAAATTATCGCAGTTAAAAGGTTTGATTATTGGTGGATTTAAAATAAAACCCGACGACCCGGGCGAAGAATTTGGGAAAACAGTGTATGACATTGTTTGGGAAAAAGTGAAACCTTATCATTACCCGGTATGCTTCGACTTTCCCGTAGGTCACCAAAAAAATAATTATGCATTAAAGTGTGGGGTGGTGCACCGCTTAAGCGTAACCGATGGTGAAGCAAAGCTGCAGGAAATATAAGAATGAGAACAAGAAATATACGATAAACGAACACTGCCTGTATTTAACGCTTGCATCTTATACCAGGTACCAAACACCTCATAAATCTACGTATGATACAAATCCCCCCATCATTAAAAAAAGGCGACACTATTGGCATCACATGCCCGGCAGGCTTTATGGAAATAAAAAAGGTCCAAACCTGCATTGAAAGTTTGGAACAATGGGGATATCACGTTGAGGTTGGGAACACAGTTGGTGGTAAATCAAAAACTTATTTTTCCGGCACCGATGAAGAACGGTTGACCGAACTCCAAAAGATGCTGGACGATAAGAATATTAAAGCCATATTGTGCGGAAGGGGTGGCTATGGTACCGGACGCATAATTGAACAAATCAATTTCAAAAAATTCAGGAAACATCCTAAATGGATTATTGGGTTCAGCGACATTACGGTTTTGCATGCTCATATTTATTCCAACTACAAAATTGCGAGTTTGCATGCTCCAATGGCCGCTGCATTTAATGATGGGGGTTTCAAAAACGAGTTTGTACAATCCTTAAAAAAAGCGCTGGAAGGCAAGGCTGCCAGGTATACCTGTAAGATAAACCCACTGAATATTAAAGGCAAAGCCTCGGGCGAATTGGTAGGCGGCAACCTGTCGTTGTTAGCACATATAACGGGCACATCATCCGACATTGAAACAAAGGGTAAAATACTTTTTATGGAAGAAATCGGCGAATACCTGTACAGCGTTGATCGCATGCTGTACCAACTAAAACGGAGCGGAAAATTAAATAAACTGGCAGGCCTGGTAGTAGGTGGGTTTACAGATATGAAAGATACAGAACGCCCGTTTGGGAAGGGGATATTCGAAATCATTCACGACCTTGTAAAAGAATATGATTACCCTGTTTGTATGGGCTTCCCGGTAAGCCATAATAAAGATAATTATGCCCTGAAGGTGGGAGTAGTCTATCAACTGAATGTGGAGACAAAAAGGGTAGTGCTCGAAGAAAAGATGGCGCCTTAAGATGCTATTAAGCCCGAAAATAAGGATAGCATGGAGGGATCGT
>DASUFG010000502.1:0-2507 GCA_036274715.1 Agriterribacter sp. | reverse complement strand
GTGCCATCATCGCGGGTGAAATCATCATGTCGGCTGAAGTAAAAGACTTATACAACAGTGAAAATATTAAGCCTGTAGAAGAGTCCCAACATACCATTGCCATTTCCGCCGCCGACGAGGAATTTCTGCGCCTGTTGGTTGACTACACAGAAAAAAACTGGAATGATGTAAATTTAAAAGCTAATGATTTCTGCAAACCATTAGGACTCAGCAAGTCTCAGTTATATCGTAAAATGATTGCACTTACCGGCACATCTCCCAATACATTTGTCAAGGAATACCGGCTGGCAGCCGCATTAAAATTGTTGAATAAAAAGTCGGGTAACATTTCAGAAATCGCTTTTGAAACGGGTTTTAGCAGTCCTTCCTATTTTTCAAAATGCTTTCAAAAAAGGTATGGACACATGCCTTCGGGGTATATGCCTGCCAAAACGGGGCGCTAACTTTAAACGGGGCCGGCTGAACCAAAATTACCTGTTTTTGGTCCAAAATTTACAGTCCCCAACTTCTTCATAAAATAAATTTGCCTTGTCGAAAAAGGTGTACAATACACCAATTCCATATCGGCTAAATGTATAAAGCGGTTTATTCAACCGTTACATTTTTGTAACCAGTTTTAATACCTGCACAATGAACAACAATCTATTTGAGCGGCTGGGCGGTACCAGCGGTATTTCCAGTATTGTAGATGATGTAGTGGCGGCACATATGAACAATCCCGCCATCAGTGCCCGATTTTTACCCTATAAAGACGAACCTGACCGGCTTGCCCGCATCAAAAAGCACACCGTGGATTTCTTTTGCGCCGGAAGTGGCGGGCCTTTAGCGTATACCGGCAGGGACATGCCCGCTACGCATAGAGGCATGAATATTAGTCCTGCTGAATACATGTATGTAGTGGATGATATTTTGCTGGTAATGGACAAACATAAACTTGATGAGGCGTCAAAAAAAGAGGTGCTGGCAATACTTTGGTCTTTAAAAGGAATGATCATTGGACAATAAAAGGAATGATCATTGGACAATAAACGATTTTCAAACAATAAAAAAACAATGTGATGGCAAAAAAAATAGCAGAATTGGACGTCGCCCTTATCGAGGCGCTTGCTGCTCAGCTGAGAGGAAAAATCATTCTTCCAAAAGATGCAGATTATGACAATACGAGGAAAGTGTACAATGCAATGATCGATAAGCGCCCGGGCATGTTTGTGATGTGTGTGGATGTAGCGGATGTTATATACGCGGTAAATTTTGGCCGGGAAAACAATGTATCGGTGGCGGTTAGAGGCGGAGGTCATAACGGTGGTGGATTGGGTTTGTGTGATGATGGATTGGTGATTGATTTGTCGGGTATTAAATTTATCAAGGTTGATACTGCCAACAATACGGTTAGCGTTGGCGGAGGAAATGTGTGGGGAGAAGTTGACCATGCAACCCATCCGTTCGGGCTGGCCGTTCCGGCGGGTATAATCTCTACAACCGGCGTAGGCGGCTTAACCCTTGGTGGCGGGGTTGGTTACCTGTCAAGAAAATACGGACTAACTATAGACAATTTACTGGAAGCCGATATGGTTCTGGCAGATGGCTCATTCGTTACCGTAAATCAGCAGCAGCATCCCGACCTGTTCTGGGCCATCCGTGGCGGTGGCGGGAACTTCGGGATCGTTACCGCGTTTAAATTCCAGGCGCATCGGGTAAAGAATGTTTTTGGCGGACCTACCTTGTGGCCGATTGAAAAAACAAATGAAATCATGAAATGGTACCATCAATTTATCAATGAGGCTCCCGATGAGTTGAATGGTTTTTTTGCTACGATGATCATACCCGGCCCCCCGTTCCCGGAACCATTGCACAATAAGCAATTTTGTGGTATCGTATGGTGCTATGCTGGTGATCTTGATAAAGCAGAAGAAGTGTTTAAGCCCATACTTGCTATGGATCCCATTTTTCAGCATGTAGGAGAAATGCCTTACCCTGCTGTTCAAACCATGTTTGATGGCTTATTCCCTCCCGGTTTGCAATGGTACTGGAGAGCCGATTTTTTTAATGAGCTTGGGCCGGAAGTAAGTAGCAGGCACCTTGAATTTGGATCTAAAATACCAACACCACTTTCGCAGATGCACATGTATCCCATTAGTGGAGCAGCCGGCAGGGTAGCCAAAGATGCAACACCCTGGGCTTATAGAGACGCTAAATACGCCGCGGTAATTGTTGGAGTTGATCCTGATCCTGCGAATGCAGAGAAGGTTACAGCATGGTGTAAATCGTATTGGGAAGCATTGCATCCCTATTCGGCGGGTGGCGCTTACCTTAATTTTATTATGAATGAAGGGCAGGATCGCATTAAAGCCAGCTATAAACACAATTACGAACGCCTGTCAAAAATTAAAAGGAAATACGATCCTGCCAATTTCTTTTCAGTTAACCAGAATATTTTACCAGCTGAGCGTGATTAAAGCATTTTGTGATACCGGAAACATATCACCCTTCCGGCAGCAGGTGAAAAA
>DASUFG010000501.1:0-5975 GCA_036274715.1 Agriterribacter sp. | reverse complement strand
TGAGCATATTCCTCGTCCACAAAATTGTACTGGAAGGGATACTCAGGATTGTATTTTTTAAAAATGGTTTCGGCGGTTTTTAAATTTTGTGCGGTTGACCTGTCGCCATTAAGTTTGATGAGCATGGTTTCAAACCATTGTTGTTTGGCACCCGAGATAAGAATCGGCCGCACAGGTTCGTAAGGCGAAGTAAGAATAAAATCTTTTACCACTCCTATAATATGCCAATCGACGCCATTGTCCTTTACGATTTTCCCGATTGGATCTTTGAACTTCATTACTTTCAATGATGCTTCATTGATGATCATCCCGGTGGAGTCTGTCGGAAATTCCTTCAGGTTGAAATCACGTCCTTTAATAAATTCCAGTCCCGCTGCAACCCCTAATCCTTCATCGGTAACGAACCTGTAAAAATCCGTTTTGTCCTGCGGGTCTTTTCCTTCCCATTCCTGTCCCCAGCCATCGCTCCATACCTGTGTAATAGGCGAATTGGTTTTTACCACATGCGAAGCTACGCCTGAAGCCAATAGTTCATTTCTGATCATGGCGTAATTCTTTTCAATATCATTTGTGAAAGGATGATAGATGAGGTTGTTTTTATTGTAGCCGGTTTCCCTGTTTTGTGCATAGTCAATCTGCTGCTTTACAATGATGGTACAGATGATCAGGATGATCGCAAAAGTGAATTGAAGCACCACCAGCACTTTGCGGGGAGTAACCAGGGCATGAGCTTTTTTAAAAGTTCCTTTCAATACTTTTACGGGCTGAAAAGAAGAAAGAAAAAATGCTGGATAACTTCCGGCAAGAATACCTGTAAATAATATGAAGCCCATTGCCGTTAGCCAGGTATAGATATTTTGGAAATCAATGAACAATGTTTTTTCGGTAAGCCGGTTGTAGGCGGGCAAGCTGAGTTCAACAATAACCACTGCAACCAATGCCGCAAGAAAGGAAATTAATACCGATTCGCCAATGAATTGTCCCACCAACGACGACTTTTGAGCGCCTACCACTTTTCGAATACCTACTTCTTTGGCTCTTCTCTCGCTCCTTGCTGTACTTAAATTCATGAAGTTAATACAGGCGATGAGCAAAATAAACGCCGCGATAATAGCGAATAAACGAACAAACTCTATCCGTCCACCACCATCTTCCACACCATTGGTGAAGCTGGAGTACAGCCGCCATTTGCGCATGGGGTAAATGAACATCTCCCATTTGTCAGCACGCGCTTCGTCATTATATTTTTGCTTCAGCACTTTCATTTTGGGTTCAACCGAAGCGAGTGTGGTATTAGGCTTCAGCATTACATAAGTGCGGGTACTATTATTTCCCCAATTGGAATCCACCTGGTTTTTGGATTCCAGGTAAGACCATGGTAAGAGGTATTCAAAATCGAATCTTGTATTGTGCGGAAGATCTTTTGCAATTCCTGTTACGGTAAAATTATCTTTATTGTCAACCTTAATCACTTTGCCCATCGCTTCTCCATTACCAAATAAAGCTTTCGCCAGCTGCTCTGTCAGTATAATGGAATGCATATCATTTAATGCCGTGGCTGGATTGCCTTTCACCAACGGAAAGCTGAACATCTGCAAAAACCCTGTATCCACAGTATTGCCTCTCCTGGTTATTCTTTTCTCTCCTACACTGAATAAAAACTCGTTGCTCCAGTTTACCCTTACTGTTCTTTCTACTTCCGGAAGATCATGCTCCATGGTTCTTGCCAATATTTTAGGCGTTGTATTCCAGCACATCGTCTTACCATCAAACCGGGCACGGTTCCATGCTTCGTATATCCTGTCCTTTTTGGCATGAAACTGGTCATAGCTTACCTCATTCTGTATCCACAAAAAAATCAGTATAGCACTAGCCATTCCAATGGCCAGCCCCGTAATGTTAATGGCCGAAAATCCCTTGTTGCGGATAAGATTCCGGTAAGCGATTTTGAAAAAATTCTTAAACATGGCTTTGGTTTATTCTTTAATACGTTTGAGTTTTTGTTGTGTTACTTTTTTGGTATTTAAATCCTGAACTTCAAAGTATCCTGGTCTCAAAGGAACCGCTCCTCACTCTGTTCGCAGTGATTTCACCCCGATATACATCGGGGTCTCCGCATTATTCACTCTGTTCGTAATGCGGAGACCGGGTTGGCAACTGCTGCCCTTATTGCCTGGAAGCTCACCGATAGTAATGCAATCAGCAACGCCAATATACCAGACACAAAAAATACCCATACCCCTATGGGTGTGCGATAGGCAAAGCCCTGCAACCACTCATTCATGAACCACCATGCCAATGGTGAAGCGATCAGCAATGCGATGATAACGAGCACAACAAATTCCCCCAGCAACATGGTAAAAAGTGATGTAATACTTGCCCCTAACACTTTTCGGATACCGATCTCTTTGGTACGCTGTTCTGCCGTAAACATGGCAAGTCCCAATAAACCCAGGCAGGAAATAAATATGCCCAGGAAAGCAAAATAATCCGACAGTTTACCGATTACCTGTTCGCTCTGGTATAATTTCTGGTATTCTTCATCTGCAAAAGAATAGGTAAATGGAAATTTTGGATTTAATGATTGACAGATATTCCCGAGGCTTGCCATCGCTTCCTTTGTTTTGCCCGCCTCAATGCGCACAAGAATATTTCCCCATCCGCTATTTTCTCCATTCCGCAGGATCAACGGTTTTATTGGGTCATGTAAAGAAGCAAAGTGGAAATCTTTTAACACCCCAACAATGGTTCCTTTTTGTCCCCAGAAAGTTAAGGGCTTACCGACCGGGTCTTTATAACCGATCACCTTTAACGCCGATTCGTTTATGATATAGCCGGCGGAATCCGATGCAAAATCTTTTGAAAGATCGCGGCCTGCAACGAGTTTCAAATTCAAGGTTTTTATAAAATCAAAACCAATGGCAGTATTGGTGAATTGTGGTGATGAATTGGGATCTTTTCCTTCCCACTGCACACCGCCTGTACTGCTGCCGATATTTGTTGGTACTTCTCCAATTTTGGTAACTGCTTCAATGCCCCGGATATGCAATACCTGCTGTTTAAATATTTCAAACTTTTCCCGGAGGCTACCTTCCAACGGTATATACACCAGGTTTCCACGGTCATATCCAAGGTTGGTTTCCTGGATATAATTTACCTGGCGTGAAACGATGATAGTGCCGGTTATCAAAACAATAGATAACACAAACTGGAAAACAACCAATCCTTTCCGCATAACAACTGAAGCACCACTGAATTTTAACGTGCCTTTTAATACAGTTATCGGTTTAAACGAAGAAAGAAAAACGGCAGGGTAACTTCCTGAAGCAAGTCCCGTTATACATGTGAGTGCAAGGATGCTTATCCAGGAGTAAACACTGGAATAAGGAAGAATGATATTTTTTTGGGTGAGCTGGTTGAAAAAAGGCAACAGCACAGCAACAATTGCCAATGACAGCAGCGCCGATATGGATGTAATGATCAGTGCTTCGCCTAAAAACTGTCTCATCAATACCGGCCGGATAGCACCGGCTACTTTACGAACACCAATTTCCTTTGCACGTTTTGCCGATCGTGCCGTGGTAAGATTCATGAAATTGATACAGGCAATCAATAAAATAAACACAGCCACAATGCTGAATAATCTTACATACTCAATACGCCCGCCAACAATCTCTCCATTGTTAAAATTCGAGTGAAGATAACTGTCACCAAAGCGCTGCATATCGAGTTCAATCCTGAAGCTGGCACTTTGTTCTTTATTATAATTGTCAAGGAATTTTTTTATTCTCTTCCGCACCATTTCCGGGTTCGCATCCGGGCGCAGCATGATCAGCGTATTCGGTCCATTGTTCCCCCATTCCCTGGCCCAGTTGTTGTCGTTGAGGAAACAACTCCAGTTCATCATGAAATCAAATTTCGCAGAAACATTTCCGGGTAAATCTTCGAATACACCTGTTACAGTTAGATCTTTCCTGTTTTCATAACGCAGGATCTTGCCCATTGCTGCTTCAGCGCTGCCAAAAAAAGCCTTCGCCATTTTCTCCGACAGGCAAATGCTGACAGGGGTATTCAATGAAGAAACCGCTTCACCTTTTAATAAGGGATAGCTAACCATTTTAAAATAATCGGAGTCG
Source organism: Agriterribacter sp. (assembly GCA_036274715.1). GTDB lineage: Bacteria > Bacteroidota > Bacteroidia > Chitinophagales > Chitinophagaceae > Agriterribacter. The sequence goes on along the minus strand of DASUFG010000501.1, from coordinate 1,839 downwards.
GCATAGCAACCATCAAATTTCAATATTTTATTCCCGTGCTGAAAAGTAAGCCTGTCGGCATTATCCTTCAGCCATGAAACATTTGAAGCGCACAGTATTTCTGGTATGGTGCGCTTCATTTCATTGGCCAATACGCCGGGCGTGTAAAACCCGGCATTGATCGTATTATCTATATACTGCCTTTCATAAAGAATATATAGCTGCTTCCCGTTCTTATGAAAATTATCTACGCTTTTTTCGTCCTGTACCCATAATAATATCAGCAGGCTGCATGCCATACCCAGCGCCAGTCCCAAAATGTTAATAAAAGAGAAAGTCTTATTTTTCTTCAGGTTCCTCAACGTTACCACTATATAGTTCTTCCACATAATATTAATTGCGTTTTAAGATATCCGGTTACCTGTTTCATTGTTTCGTTCTCAAACCGCTCATGCCGGTTTACACCGGGAATCCCTCTTCTCACCCTGCCCGGAGTGATTTCATCCCGGAAAGAACCGGGATTTCGTTTATAATCACGCCGTTCGCAAACCCGCCTGCCGGCAGGGACTTAACCGCGATATATATCGGGGTCTCGGCATTACTCACTCGGTTCGTAATGAGGAGACCGGGTTGGCCCTTGCAGCCTTGATTGCCTGCAGGCTCACGGTAACAACGGCAATCGCCACGCCGATCATTGCAGCCATTACAAAAAACCACCAATGTATGGCCACGCGATAGGCAAACCCCTGCAACCATTTCTCCATAATAAAATACCCGGCAGGAATGGCTATAATGGTGCCCAGCAAAACCGGCTTCAGCAGGTCTTTAGACAACAACAACACAATATTTTCAACAGAGGAGCCAAGTACTTTTCTTACGCCTATTTCTTTTGTCCGCTTTACGGCAGTATAAGAAGCCAGCCCAAACAATCCAAGACAGGCAATGCATATAGCAATGCCTGAGAATATACCCAGCAACGATTCCTGGCGGATTTCAGACTTGTACAGTTTGTCGAAACGCTGATCAAGGAAATCATATTCAAAAGGATAACCGGGAGCTTCGGCATTATAAATTTTCGCAATCCGGCTGATGGTTTCCTCCAACTGTCCGGCTTTTAATTTGATCAAGGCCAAACGGCGATCTTCTTTTTTTGTGGAAATAACCAATGGACCAATCACACTCTTCAACGATGCGTAGTGGAAATCCTCCACCACACCTACAATAGTTCTCCGCACACTATCGCCGGAAATGTTCTTTATCCATTTACCCACAGCCCCGGCGGGAGTATATCCGAGCAATGCAGCGGCGGAACGATTGATCATAACTGCCGCGGAGGAATCAGTCGCAAACTGCGGAGAAAAATCCCGGCCGGCCACAATGGTAAGCTCGAGCGTTTTAGCATAATCGAAATCTGCGAACTCAGTGCTGAGCATCAGCTTTTCACCAGGCTTGCCCTGTGCTTCAAAACCATAACTATCGTGAAAGCCACCGGGTTCTCCCGTCATTAAAGAAACCACTGATACCCCCGGGTCCCGCTCAAGCATTGCTTTGAACTGCTCCCTATTTTGCCGGATCGTGCTGTTGTCAAACCGTACGATCATTGCCTGTTCCTTTGAAAATCCAAGATCTGTATGCTGCACGTAATGCATCTGTTTCATAACGATGGTTACACTGATAATCAGCAGCACGGAAATACCAAACTGGAAAACAACCAATGTCTTGCGAAAAAGAGCGCCATTCTTCCCCACACGAAGTTTTCCTTTCAATGATTCAATGGGTGAAAAAGAAGAAAGCAATAATGCAGGATAACTCCCTGCAAACACACCTACGAGCACAATAATGCCTAGTACAAAAAGATAT